>NZ_JAVJQN010000256.1:0-27520 GCF_040218245.1 Coleofasciculus sp. E1-EBD-02
GATTCCTAGACCTACATCTAATCCGAACTAGAGAAACGTTCGGAAGTGGTTATCCCCTACCAACTCATGCCCTATTCATGACTTCCTGGCAGGTTCCCTCTGCCAATCCCCGTCCTCACGAAGTAGGGCGGGGTTCATGAAATCTCTACTTTTACTTTCCTACCGTCACCATCGTCCTTAGCAGCAAATGCGGCTAAAAGGGAGATGGCGGTGTAAAAGCGTTGAGCAAACAGGGATGCGGTTAGGAAGGCAAATTATTGCTCGCATAAGCATCCATCTTGTAAGCTGGCGTGCGATCGCTGTAATTTGTCTGAGTCCCTGTGATCGACTCGGCTAGCTGCTCAAAGGACTCAGAACGCCAGTTGCGATCGTGGATTGGCTTCCTCTGTTCGCCTCGGAAGTAAGCCTGAGTCCCTAATACAGCAACGGCGACCCAACCGACGACAAACAATGAAACTAGGATAACCATTGGACTAATCATAATCGTTCTCCTTTGTTGAGCTATTTTGTAAATTTATGTTATTCACAATGTAACGAATTATTACAAAAAGCATCTGTGACTTGACTCTGATCCAGGAGTGATGATATTCACTATCCCCAACCCATTTTTTGATCGCGGTGAATGAATTAACAACAGAAGTCTTAGTTGTCGGCGGTGGTACAGGAGGCACAAGTGCAGCCATCCAAGCCGCACGTCGAGGCGTTAAAACAATCCTAGTCAGCGAGTTTTCCTGGCTAGGAGGAATGCTGACGACAGCCGGAGTCTGTGCGCCCGATGGCAATGAATTAGCCGCGTGGCAAACGGGGTTATGGGGCGCATTTTTGCGAGAACTCCAACAGCGACAGCCTGGAGGACTTGATAATGGGTGGGTGAGTTTGTTTACCTACCACCCTAGAATTGGCGCTCAAATCTTTACAGATTGGGTGCAAGCATTACCCAACCTCAAGTGGATTGCAGGACAAACGCCGTTAGCGGTATTAAAAGCAGGGGATTGTGTCACGGGGGTGCAATTTGCTGATGTTGTAATTCACGCCAAAGTCACCCTAGACGCCACGGAATTGGGAGATGTACTGGAATTAGCCGAAATTCCCTATCGCTGGGGTTGGGAGTTGCGATCGCGCTTTGGTGAATCGAGTGCGCCTGTTGCTGACAATGACTTGACTCAACGCTATCCCGTTCAAGCACCAACCTGGGTCGTCATCCTCAAAGATTTTGATACCGATACAGCACCAGAAATTTCTCCCCCGCCTGAATACAAGCCAGAACAGTTTTTTGGGGCGTGGGAGGGTTATGGGGTGGAATCCTTTCTCAATTACGGACGCTTACCAGGGGGACTGTTTATGCTGAATTGGCCCCAATTTGGCAATGATTATGGTGAGGGGGTGGGGCGCTTAGTGGAATCGGATGCATCCCGACAGCAGTTTCTCCAAGAAGCCCGTTGGCATAGTCAAGGCTTTGCCTGTTTTATTCAATCTCAACTGGGACGGCGTTATGGTTTAGCCGATGATATATTCCCAGAGGCGTCTATTGGGGGTGGGGCTTACGCCTTACATCCTTATTATCGAGAAAGTCGGCGTCTGGTGGGGGTGGTGACATTGCGGGAACAAGAGATTTTACCGATAGCGGGAGGTCAAGTTGCGCCTTTGCCTGTCAATGAGTCAGGCGATTTTACCGGAATTGCTGTGGGAAATTATGCCAATGACCATCATTATCCTGGTTTTACATTTCCCTTAGCCCCAAAATCCATCCGTTGGGGAGGGCGTTGGACAGGAACACCGTTTACGATTCCTTATGGTTGCCTTGTCCCCGTGTCAATGAATGGTTTGTTGGTATGTGATAAAAATATTTCTGTCTCTCACATTGCCAATGGTTCGACGCGGTTGCAGCCTGTAGTAATGAATCTGGGTCAAGCCGCAGGAATGGCGGCGGCATTGTGTGTGGAACTTGGCTGTCAGCCGAGGGAGTTAGCTGTCCGGCGTATTCAAGAGGCGTTGTTGGGCGATACTATTGCCCCGGCTGCTGTGATGCCCTTATTTGACAAATCCCTTGATGATCCCGATTGGCGGTATTGGCAACGTTATTACTTGGATCATCCAGACGAGTATCCCAGTTCTGGGATGGTTGAGGAACAGGGGGAGCAGGGGGAGATGGGGAAGATGGGGGAGCAGGGGGAGATGGGGGAGCAGGGGGAGCAGGGGGAGCAGGGGAAGATGGGGGAGCAGGGGGAGCAGGGGGAGCAGGGGGAGCAGGGGGAGCAGGGGGAGCAGGGGGAGAATTTTCCCAATCACCCATCACTAATCACCAATCGCCAATCATATACCTTAATCTATTTCACTGGCATATTCCAACGTCGTGCTGACCAGGATTACATGATTACCCTGAGCGAACCTGAAAATCTTATGGGTCAAATTTGGATGTTGATTACGGTACAACCTGATGTTAATCAACAACTCCAGCATTATCCTGATCAGCAACAGCTACAAGGGTGGGGACGTTTTAATCCGGCGGGAAACTGGTTGCTGGTGAACAGTTTGCACTGATCAGGAATTAATCTGCTCCTGTTGCGCTAAAAAGGGCGGGTTTAGTGAGGTTAGGGGTTGTCTCCAAAATGTTATTGGTAAAACCCGCCCCTACAACCTTTCTCTTGCTCCCAGACGTGCCATGGCATCTGTGTACCTCTGCACCCCAATTCCCCTCACCCAAATTGGGAACAAACGAAAGATAAACAGGCTAGTTTACCATTAAACTTCACACAATCCACATTAACTCTGACGGGGATTTTTCCTGAACCATGAGTAAAGAGTCCGTAACAGGGACTAGAAACCCTGACACGGACATCTGCTATGCGCTTTTACACTTCTGTTACGTTAGTGAGCCTGCTTACGCTCTCATTGGCTGTCAATGCTCATGATAGTCGCGATCGCTCGGTCTCACTTTTTCAGTCTACTCCTGCCCACTCGCTATTGTCTTTAGTGAAAACTGGAGATGCGGGTCCTCAAGGTCCTGAGACCAATCGCGGTGGACAACGGCGTTTCTTCACCTCCCAAGACACCCTCGCGCCCCAGATTTGTCACCGGGGTAGTGGACGGCGCGAATTTACTTGGGCATAGGTAGTTAGTGCCATTTGATATAATATATACTTTCCTGGAAGAATTATCCCCCCTAGTTGTGACCCATCCAGGGGGTCTTCCAGTTTACGGTATCTCCTGGGTTGTTTATCTTCCGTCGTCTATAATCTAAGGAGAATTTAGACTTTAATATTAGGGTGCTTTAAATTAAGCGCATGTTTTGCTTTTGAAGTTGGACTCGCTGGTTTAGGTGAAGCCGTGGGTTCGTCATTACCTTTTATTCTGTTGTACCCATGCGATGTGACCGCTCCCTAAAATGACTAATCATCTCGATCTGATCAAAAGCCTTAGCCCCAGCGCCATGGATCAGATTATGATATATCTGGCTTTCAGCGCAATGAGAACCAGTGGACACCGACATGGGGCATTTCTAGATGCGGCGGCGACTGCTGCTAAATGTGCGATTTACACGACCTATTTGGAACAGGGTGAAAATAACCGGATGACCGGACATTTACACCATATTGAACCAAAGCGGGTCAAGGTTATTGTTGAAGAAGTTCGACAGGCATTAACGGAAGGAAAACTGCTGAAAATGCTGGGGTCTCAAGAACCTCGGTATTTGATTCAGTTTCCTTACGTGTGGATGGATCAGTATCCCTGGCAACCGGGGCGATCGCGGATTTCTGGCACTAGCCTGCACAAGGAAGAAAAGCGAATTCTAGAGGAAAAACTGCCGGATCATCTCCCAGATGCCCAGGTGGTGAGTTCCTTACAGTTTATGGAATTGATTGAGTTCCTGCACAGTCGTTCTCAGGAAGATTTACCCCCAGAACGGCGGGCGTCTCTTTCGGAAGCCATGGCGGAACATATAAAGCGACGCTTGTTGTACTCCGGCACAGTGACGCGCATTGATTGTCCCTGGGGTTTACCTTATTATGCTCTGACCAGTGCCTCGTATTCGCCTGTAGATGGCAAAGAACGTACCTACACGATGGTGGAGGATACGGCGCAGTACTTTAGGTTGATGAAAGAGTGGGCAGAACGTCAGGACGGTGTGATGCGGGTGTTGGAGGAATTGGATATTCCACCGGAAAATGTTGATCAAGCGATGACAGAACTTGATGAGATTATTCGCGCTTGGGCGGATAAATATCATCGTGATGATGGTAAACCGATGGTTTTACAAATGGTCTTTGGTCGGCAAATAGAATAGTTATTTGTCATTGGTCATTTGTCATTGGTTATTCGTCATTGGTTATTTGTCCTTGGTTATTTCTCCGAGGACTTTTTTTGCCTTTTCAGTCAACTCAGGCGAACTCGAAACACTAGCCGAGTGCGATACTATGCCAGATGACGATAAATAAGATAGCCGCGATCGCACCAATTAACGTATTGATAAAATTCACGACTTCGTTGGTCATCCATTCGACCTGAGATTGCCAAGTAGCACCAATCACACTTTCTAGGTTAGTGGCAATAAAGGCAGCTAATACACAAAAATAGACACCTGTCAAGTCTATAAAGCCAACACCCCAACCCAGAACCGCGATCGCAGCCGAGGCGACAGCCCCCGCCAGAGTTCCTTCTAAGCTAACTGCACCTTCGGTTCCGGGGGATACAGGTTGTAAGGTGGTGATTAAAAACGTGCGCTTACCGTAAGCTTTACCTACCTCACTGGCAGTAGTATCAGAAAGCTTAGTGGCAAAACTAGCGACGAACCCCAGTAGGAGAAAACTGCGATAGGGTTCATCCAGGAAAAGAACGCCCACCGCGCAAAGCGTACCTGTTAGGGCGGAACCCCATACATTTTCGGGTCCTCTCGCGCCTGAACGCTTTTCCGCGATCCCCGCTGCTTCTTTTTGTGCCATACCGATACGGGTAACGGCTGAACCGACCAGGAAATAAACCATAACAATCAGATACCCTTGCCAGCCTAACGTCCCCCAGATCACAATTCCCAACGCCCAGGCGTGGAGAATTCCAGGGCGGGTGAGGAGTTGCTTGGGGATTACCCAGGCGATCGCTAATAATACTGTATTTAAGAGGACGGCAATAAGCCAAGGGTTGAGAGAATTGAAAGTTGCAAGCATTTACTAAGTGTTGAGTTTTGAGTGTGTAGGGGCGGGTTTAGGGACTTGGCGCAAGCTATTGATGATAACCTTTGTTCAAAACCCGCCCTGACCCCACCATGGCGTATCTTAAGGGTTAAGAGGACGTTGCCGGGTGTATCGTAGGCGACAGTTTCGGGTATGCGATCGATGAATAACTGTTTAGGGTGATTATAGGATTAGGCAAAACTTCAATGAGTAGCATGAATCCCATTCTCTTCCATTTGGCATTTCCCGTTAGCGATATTGAGCAAACCAAAGACTATTATGGCAGAGGACTCGGCTGTGACATTGGGCGAGAAACCCGTCAAGCGGTCATTTTAAACCTCTATGGGCATCAACTGGTAGCCCATCTCACTGATGAACCCTTAACGCCACAACGGGGAATTTATCCGCGTCACTTTGGCTTGATTTTTACCGCTGAAGCTGACTGGCAAGCCTTATGCGATCGCGCCCAACAGCAGCAGCTTCAATTCTATCAGCAACCGAAGCGACGCTTTCCGGGTGATGTGACCGAACATCGCACCTTTTTCTTACAAGACCCCTTTTATAATTTAATGGAGTTTAAATTTTATGCTCATCCAGAGGCAATTTTCGGCAGTCACGAGTTAGCGGCGATTGGCGATCGGTAATGTTTTGAGGTGACACCTATCCCTAAAATAGGGCTAAAGCCCTGACTACGAACTACAGACCTAATTTGCCTTAATTTGATAAAAGGGTTCGGATAAAGCCGAAGCTACTGCTTGCATACTGTGTGGATTAATCACCATACAAGCATGGGCTAAAACGGGAACTTTCACATCTTGACCCACGGGCATTCGTGAACTATTACCCGGAATAATAATAAAATCCCAGGGTGTCCAAATTGATGTAAAATTGAGGCGTTCTAACATCTGAACATCTCGGTTTAAATCCTCTAGCAAAGGATTTCCTGGGCGCATTTGCACGCAGGCGCGACGGTTCAATAGGTAGGCTAACCAGGTGCCGTGATGGGGGGCGGAAATGGTAATGTAACGCTGCACTCGCTCAATTCCACCTAATCGCTGGACATAATAGCGGGTGACGAGTCCTCCCATACTTAAACCGACTAAATCAATGGGTTGGTTGAGGGGGAATGTTTGGTTGACAAAATTAGCTAATTGGGCTGCCATTTGGTCTAAACCCAATGTGGCGTTATTTGGTTTTAGGTCAAGGGTATAAACGGAAAAACCTTGTTTTTTGAGGTAGGGAGAGAGTTTGCGGAAAACTGATGAGGTGCGAAAAATACCGTGAACGAGAATAACTGGGTTTGTCATTGATCATTGGTCATTAGTCATTTGTCAACCAATTTGTTTTGTGCAGAATTTATAATTTAGATATCGTTTTTACTGAAATTATTACCCTGGGTTGGGGTTAGTGTAGTTATATCAGGATACCCGTTTGTATTTCCCTTTTGCCTGTTATCAGGTCATTACTGGGATTAACTGATGTCCTAACGTGTCTGCGTAGTGCTATATAACCCAGTCCGCGCAGGCGGACTTTGTTTGTGTAGCTGCGATTTCAATCGCCTTAGCTGAGATGCTGGGTTTCTTTGTAAATCAAATACAAAAACAATTTATCCTTAATAGTAGCTTGCAAAAAGCAAATTGTCAATAATAAACTGGCGATTCATCTCACGGTCAATCAAAGATTAGACTGTGAGGCTTCTCGCAGATTATGCTAAATAAACGATAGTGGAAAAAGCAGGAGGGAAAACGTGGACGTTAAAGCAGCCGTCGCCTACGAAGCTGGGAAACCGTTAACCATTGAAACCGTTCAGCTAGAGGGACCCAAAGCTGGGGAGGTACTGGTCGAAATTAAAGCAACAGGGATTTGTCATACCGACGCCTATACCCTCTCTGGTAAAGACCCAGAAGGACTATTTCCTGCTATCTTAGGACATGAAGGTGCTGGTGTAGTCGTCGAGGTTGGAGACGGGGTAAAAAGCGTTAAACCAGGCGATCATGTGATTCCACTCTACACACCCGAATGTCGGAACTGTGAGTATTGCTTAAGTTTCAAAACCAATCTTTGTCAGGCGATTCGGGCAACTCAGGGACGAGGTGTCATGCCTGATGGCACAAGTCGGTTCTCAAGTAATGGCAAAATGCTGCATCACTACATGGGAACCTCTACCTTTGCCAACTATACCGTATTACCAGAAATTGCCGTGGCGAAAATTCGCGAAGATGCGCCCTTTGAGAAGGTTTGTTATATTGGCTGCGGCGTAACCACGGGAATTGGTGCGGTGATTAATACCGCCAAAGTTGAACCCGGTTCCAGAGTTGTGGTATTTGGACTCGGTGGGATTGGCTTAAATGTGATCCAAGGGGCGCGAATGGTAGGCGCGAGTCAAATTGTTGGCGTTGATATTAATCCAGATAAACGGGAATTGGCAGAAAAATTTGGTATGACGGATTTTGTCAATCCCCGTGAAGTGGAGGGAGGTTTAGTTCCTTATTTGGTGGAGTTAACTAAAGGTGGAGCCGATTATAGTTTTGAGTGCATTGGTAATGTTAATGTGATGCGACAAGCTTTGGAATGTTGTCATAAAGGATGGGGCGTGAGTGTGATTATTGGAGTAGCTGCCGCCGGACAAGAAATTAGTACTCGTCCCTTTCAATTGGTAACTGGACGGGTTTGGAAAGGAACAGCTTTTGGTGGCGCAAAGGGACGCACTGATGTTCCAAAAATTGTGGATTGGTATATGGAGGGTAAGATTAATATTGATGATTTAATTACCCATGTCATGCCCTTGGAAAAAATAAATGAAGGGTTTGATTTAATGCACCAAGGCGAATCCATCCGCAGCGTGGTTACATTTTAAGGCAGAGAGTAAGTAGGGCTTGCTGAATAAGTATTGGGGAGATGGGGTGAGGGGGTGAGAGGGTGAGGGGGTGAGGGGGAGATGAGGGAAGTCAGTAGTGCTTTCCGTCTCGCTATAAGTGCAAGCTTTTCACCCATCCAAGAGGGATAGATTGCACTTATAGTCTGCTACTTAAAACCCCCCATTGTAGAGATGTTGCTAGAGATGTTACGATGTTGCAGGCAACGTCTCTACATTCGTATGTATCAACTCACCACTTTCGTCGCCAGTTAAAAAAGCCTTCCAGTAGATTTTGTAACATCTTATTACTCTCTAACCGTTGACGTTGCCACTCCTGCGCCGTTTTATAAAGAATTTCTGACATTGTAGGCGAAGCTTGCGGCATTTTAGCCAGTGAACCCACTTTAATCTTATGGCGAATTAGTAGCGCGATCGCACCAATCAATTCCTCAGCATTGGCTCCCACGATTAATCCACCTAAAATTGTCCCATTCCGACGCAGCACCAGCTTGCAAAATCCCGTCGTTTCCCCTAAAATCTGCGCCTTATCCAAGGTTTTGAAATACTGTCGCACCACCCAAACATTCTTGCCATAACGCCGTCTGGCTTGCGCTTCCGTTAACCCCACCCGTGCTAAGGTTGGATCAGTAAAAATTGCCCAAGGAATTCCCTGATAATCCACAGTCCATCGCGGAAAAAATAAAGCATTTTTTACAGCAATACTGGCTTCATATTCGGCAATATGCTCAAATTGATAACCGCCAATCACATCACCACAAGCATAGATACGGGGATTAGTAGTTTGCAGTTTTTGGTTAAGTTTCAACCCCTTTTGGGAAAACTTAACCCCAACCCCTGCTAAATTTAACGATTCAATATTAGGCGTTTGACCAGTCGCTAACAAAATTTCATCGGTTTCAATTGCTCGATTTCCCACTTGCACCCATTTTTTTCCCTCAATCCACTTTACTTGAGTCACTGGACTTTGAGTCAAAACACGAATTCCTTCGGCTTCTAATTGCGCTTGCACCAGACGCGACGCCTCTGCGTCTTCTTGGGGAAAAATAAGAGACTCACTCACCGCCAGTGTCACCTGGCAATCCAGCCGCGTTAATGTTTGAGCGAGTTCGATAGCATTGGGAGTGCTACCCACAACGAGCCAATTTTTCTGTAACTTAAATGGAGTGGTTTCTTCTAGGTTCTCCGGTTTTCCTTGAGGACTAGGTTTCGTTACTTTATCGGTTTCCTGAGGAACGGTATCGTTCAAACCAGTCTCGATAACGTTGCCTCTAGATGTAACCTGATAGGTTGCTATATGCTGCCAAATATTTCTTGGAGTACAGTAACTTATTGTATCTAGCCCATCAATATCAGGAATTTCTGGGCAAGATCCTGTTGCAATCAGATACGCCCTTGCTCGCAAGCGCCGATTATTGATAACAAAGCCCAGGTGAGGTAAGCGACAAAATTCTCCATTGCCAGAAATTATATCGACACCGAAGGATGCCAAAATAGCTGGAGAAGTCGCTTCAGAACAGGTAGAAACCACCATTTCTGCCCATTCCATTGCGTCAGGAATTTCTACAGTAGGAAAGTGGGCAGTTGACTCAAGAGGACTCAGATACGTTCTAATCTCCTCTTTCTCTGCTTCCCTGACCTGCCATGGCTCGTTTCTACCTACTTCCCCTGATTGTTTAACTAACTGTTTTTTTAACTCAGCAGTATCGGAAATTGAGTAATTTCTAGCTGGATTAATTCCAAATTCCGGTGCTTTTCGTACTTGCTGAAGAACTCGCCCCACCTGCATCAATGCCTGATTGTAAAGCGCTTCTTGACCTAACCAGTTGCTCTGGAGGTTTTCCGGTTCAATCAAGGCAACACGAGCCTTTAATTGAGTCGCAGCCAAGGCAGCATAAGCGCCAGCCCTGCTATTACCAATTACAATAAGGTCATAATCTTTTGTCATTTGTCATTTGTCATTTGTCATTTGTCATTTGTCATTTGTCATTTGTCATTTGTCATTTGTCATTTGTCGTATCGTTCCCGATTATTTCTCCAATTCTATAAACTTTTCACCCCAATACTCCCAATTCCTCTGCGTTCCTCTGCGCCAACCTCTGCGTTCCTCTGCGTTAAAAAAATATAATTCTGATTCATAATTACTAATTTATAACAGCTTTTAGAGCATCTAATAAACGTTGGTTATCTGCTTGGGTGCGAATCGCGACTCGAAAATAACCATCGCCTAATTCCGGAAAGCTCAAGCAATCCCGAATTAGAATACGATGGTGCTTGAGTAGGTGTTCCTGCAGTTGGGAACAGGAGTGTTCTGACTGTACCAGTAGAAAGTTAGCCGCGCTGGGATAGGGATGTAACCCTGGTAACGATGATAACCCTTGAAACAGATGCGATCGCGCGGCGGGTAGCCAGTCCCAAGTTTGGTGTTGAAATGCCTGATCCTGTACCACAGCAATAGCAGCCGCCACAGCCAGGACGTTTACAGACCAAGGATCACGCCACTGTTGCCAGCGTTGTAACCGTTCAGGATGAGCGATCGCATAACCTAAACGGAGTCCAGGAAGGCTGTAGAATTTAGTTAGCGATCGCA
Organism: Coleofasciculus sp. E1-EBD-02; assembly: GCF_040218245.1. Taxonomy (NCBI): domain Bacteria; kingdom Bacillati; phylum Cyanobacteriota; class Cyanophyceae; order Coleofasciculales; family Coleofasciculaceae; genus Coleofasciculus; species Coleofasciculus sp. E1-EBD-02. The sequence goes on from NZ_JAVJQN010000256.1 coordinate 10,634, forward strand.
AAATGACCAGATTGGGATAATCCTGCACCCACCGAATCAGGCTTTGCTGCTGATCCGGTGGCAAAAAGTCCATAAAGGCTTCATCCACAACCACAAGGGCAAATTGCTCCAAGTAAGGCAGCAGGCTGACTTTATCCCATAATTGACCCGTCGGATTATGGGGATTATTCAGCAGCAAACCCTGACGTTTGCCAGAGACAAGCCCTAATGTAGGGGCGGGTTTAGGGATTTTGTTGTGGCTATTGATAATAACCTTTGGGCAAAACCCGCCCTGACTGAGTGTTGAGACAACTCCCTCATCTTCCCCGAATAAAAGACACGCCCTGATTCTGGCATTAAACGCCCTCAGCGCTCGTTGGTAGTCGCTAAAGGCTGGAGTCAAAATAATCGTTTCCTCCAGTTCTGAGAGTTCCCTGGCTGCCCAGGTTAACAACTCAGCCGAGCCATTCCCCGGTAGAATCCAGTCAGGGTTAAGCGTGGGATGGAGTTGACTCAGAGCCACCCGTAACGGGTAGTAATCCGGTGCCGGGTAAGCCACTAAGTCATCCAGATGAGACTCAATCGCCGCGATCGCAGATTGTGGCGGTCCCAACGGATTGATACTCGCCGAAAAATCCAGAATCAGAGAAGGGGAACAACCTGCCCGCGCCGCTGCCCAAGCTAGATTTCCCCCGTGGATGGGTCGTTTCAAGGATCACATCTCCTCAAAATCAGCCGATTGTAGAGACGTAGCATGCTACGTCTCTACATTCTCTCTTATCTTCACCAATCAGGCTTGACTCACACCCTTACTTGGGAGGGGCAACTTGTTCCTTAAACAGCTTCCCCGCAGAAAACGCCGGAACCTTCGTCGCCGGGATTTCCATCTTATCGCCAGTTTTAGGGTTGCGTCCCTCACGGGCTTTGCGTTCCCGCGATTCAAAGGAACCGAAGCCAACTAAGGTGACTTTATCGCCCTCAGAGACAGCTTCCATAATTGATTCCAATGCCGCAGTTAACACCGCATCCGCTTGTTTTTTGGTCACAGCAGCTTTTTCCGCCACTTTATCCACTAATTCGCCCTTGTTCATCATAAATCTCCTTATTTCTACGTGAATCAAAGGTCAACGCTTACTCTAACCCATTAGTCTAGAGTTCAGTATTTGACCCCCAGAACCAGGAGTTTCAGGTAAAAATGCCCGAAACACCCACCGGCTCGAAGTTTCACTGCATTATTCTAATGGCTGATTGCCAGATATGGAACGTTGAAACCTTTAAATTATGTAGATTTCGGGATTTTTGAGTATAAATACTCACCGTACCATTTAATTATTCCGCCAACTATGCCGAAAAAACGCGCATTAACTCCCCGACTTCTGTAGGGGCGCACTGACGTGCGCCCTCTGACGATGAACTAACTGCTAATACAGGGGGAGCGAAAAACGTAGGTAGCTACGCCTGCAATATAACACCTTTCTTGCTCCCCTCTCCCCAGAGTGGGAGAGGGGCTGGGGGTGAGGGGTTTCTAGCTTAAGTTGACACGAATAGGCACTGCCGTACCCCTACGGCTGAATCGATGCTCTAAAAACCCCCCTGCGTGGGAAACCCTCGGCGCTGTAAAACTTCCTGCGCCTCTCGCCCTGGCGTATAGTTGTAGCCAAAGGAGCCTCGTTCTGAGTCATCCAAAATCTGAGGCGTAAGCAGCACAATTACCTCTTGACGTTGGTTTGTCCGCTCGGTACTTCTGAACAACGCCCCCAGAATTGGCAAATCGCCTAAAATTGGCACCTTTCTCACCGTTGTGCGATCGCTCTCCTGAATAATACCCGTCAAGATTAAGGTTTGCCCATCGCGCAGACGAATCTGACCGGAATTAAGGTCACGCACATTCAAAAGTGCTATTTGGTTTGTATCATCTCCAATTGTGATATTTTGGACACTGCCAATAGAAGTAACTCTCGGATTGACATTTAGCGTAACAAACCCATTATCGTCAATGCGATCAACTGCGATATTAAGTTGCAAACCAGCTTCCTTAATTTCTGTGGTGACAGTCACTGTGGTCAGGTTGTCAGTGCTTTCCGTTTCCCGCTCAATATTCCCAACAACTTCTTGTGTCAAATTCACCCCTGCTGTCTGTCCTTCTTGGATTAACAGGGTAGGATCAGTCAAAATCTTAGCATTTCCACTCGTAATTTGAGCTTGCAATTGGGCTAGGAAATCCTTGGGAAACTGGAACAAGGAGGGTAAAGCCGAGGTTATTTCTGCACGAGTCCCTCGTTGGAAGTTTGTAGTTTGAGTGGGAGGAGTTCCTGGAGTTCCTGGAGTTCCTGGAATAACTTGAAATGTACCATCTGGGAGTGTAATAATCTGAGGAGGAACTGCTGGAGTTCCTGGAGTTGGAGGAGTTCCTGGTGTTATGGTAGTTTCAACAACATTAGGTTCTGGGAGAGTAATTTCTGTAATGCCTCCCGTGAAGGGATCGGTTGAAATCCCAGCCAGCCTGCGAAAAAATTGTGCATTCTCACCTTGCTCTACATCAAACCGAAACTCAGGAGTTACAGCATCATTAAGAATCCTAATGGTATCGATTCCAGTTCCTGGAATTGTTTGCGTAGTCTCGCCTGGAACCAAAAACGTATTGGCTCCAGAAAAGGGATTTGGAATAATTGTTTGAGCGGCAGCACTTGTTGCAGCTTCTAAATTAGTTGGAGGTCTAAACTCTCCATAATTAAAGACTGCAGCCCCCTGATCGACTACAAAAAAGCCATCACCAACACCAAAGGAAAAGCTGGTATTGAAGGCCTCTTCTCCCAATAAATTCACATCAATAATCTTGACATTAACTGCCACCTGACGACGCCGCAGATCCAATTGCGTCAGGAAAGCCGAAGCCAGTTCAATTTGGCGCGGTTCACCTACCAGCGTAATCGCATTCAATCGATCATCGGTAGAAACCGATAATCCCCTCAGCAACAAAGCACCCGTTGCTTCCCCTGGCTGATTGACGGTTAGGGGTCTCAACTCAGAGGGTTGTTCGGTTTCCCGAATGATTGCTCCTGTTTCTTGATTGAATTCTCGTTCAATCGGGGTAACCACCTGTTGCACTTCTGCTCCTTGGGTTGCCAGGAAGGCAGAAGCACTGGAAACGCTAACTTGATTTAACCGTAACGTGCGACTAATCACATTACGTGCCGCTTGAGGTAGGCGAGTCCCCACAAATATAGTACGTCCCCGACGGTTTGCCTGGAGTCCAGAAAGCTGAAGAACGTAGTTAAACACATCTTGAACGGGTTCATTCTCCAAATCCAGGGAAATTGTCTCCTGAGCCGCCGCTTCTGCCTCACCACCGGCTCCTCCAGCAAAAGCCAGGTTCAATCCAGCCGATCGCGCCAAGAGTGCCAATACTTCTCGCACAGGGGCTTCTCGCAAGGATAGGCGGGGTACTACTGCTGCTGTTCCCAAGTCAATCTCGCTGGCGGCAGCATTCAGATTAGACACCGCAATATCTCCCACAGGTGGCGCAACGGCTCTCGGTAAGAATGGCGGTGCAGGGGATACAGGTTGCACTGTCCCCGCCGGTAAAGCCGGAACCCCATCAATGGTAATTTGAGGATCGGGAACTAATACATCGGGTGAAGGTGCTGGAACTACGGGAGTGGGTTGAGCTTGAGTGGGTTCAGGAGACTCCGGTGTCGGGGTTTGAGCCACAACTGGGGGTGAACTAAAACGTTGAGATTGCGATCGCGGAGTGGCGGGAGATGAGAACTCTGAAGTGGAGCGAGTTGTCCCTTGATTGGGTAAATTCGGAACCGTTGATACTGATTCCCTGGGTGGCGGAGCAACCGGAATGGAACTGTTCTGTTGATTTTCTAATGTTGGATTAAGATTGAAATTCGCTGGAGTGGTAATCTCAGATTGAGCGGCAATATTACTCGAAGCCGCGTTAATTGCCTCTGTTCCCTGTGTCCCTGCACTTCTGCTTCCTAGCTGGGGGATACTGACATTTTCTCTAGTCCTGGTGCTATTTGATGCAGTAGAGGAGGGTAGTGTTGGTGGAGTAATTGACGCTGACTCCCCAGAGGGCGAGGAAACCGGAATCGAAACGGCGGCTTGATTGCTGGGAGCAGGACTAATTCCTAGAGTAATTACCTGAGATTCTTGCTGGAGAATTTGACCCTGAGGTGAATTTTCATCCCCACTCACTGTTACCCGAATGCTGTTGGGTTCGATTTGACTCACTGTAACAGCGGTAATACCGGGCATGGGGTTGTCTTGACGAAAGCTATTGCCTTCCCTTAAGTTCAACCGAGCATTGACAATATCAGCCACCCAATCCTTACCCCGGTTCACTGGGAAAACTTGGGGGCGTTGATCTCCAGCTTGGGTTTCCAGAATCAGCTCTAAACTACTGCCTCTAGGATTGAGCCGGACTGCGGTAACTTGAGCCGTCGCCGCCCAGACGGGTTGTGTTATCGATAGGGAGACGGCAGTCGCGATCGCGATTCCACTGAACAGTTGCTCCTGTCTCACAATTCACTCCTCACTTATGACCTCTAAACCACCTTAATCATAATGATGTTATGGGGATAAATTAATTAATTAATTAATCTGGGTTCAGACATTCTTCCCCCAGTTCCCAGACGCGCCATGGCGCGTCTCTACTCCCCAACTCCCTACTGGGCTACTTCTTCTGCGGCTGCTTCCGCTTCCATTTGTGCCTGCTTTTGTTCCTCACTCAACGGCATCAACACATCCAGTCTATAGCTTGTTGTCAGAGTCGGTGGAGCACCGGGAATGATTTCTTCATCTTTCTCTACAATGGGTGTCACCGTACCTTGGTCATCAACCAACAGCCCTTGTGGTGTGCTGATATCTGTCGTCAACTCTTTCACCACAACTAGAGTTTGTAGTCGCTCAATACTCCGTAAAATTGACTGGATTGCGTTAAAGCTGCCCTCCATCTCTAAATTAAAGCTTTGGCGTTTGAGTTTGCCGTTAACGGCTGCTCCCAGGGAACCATCGGTAACGATATTGCTTTCTTCTTCGTTGACTTGGACAGGTTCATAACTCGTCAATTTTCCGTCTGCGTCTTTGATAAACCGATTCACATCTAGCAGCAAGGTATTTACCGATTGTTCATCAGCAAATAAACCTGTCACTGTTTGGTTTTGCTGCTTTACCTGAACTAATTCCTGTTGTTTCTGTTGAATCTGCTGCTGAATTTCTTGGGGATCTTGGAGTTGACCCTCTTTTTCTTGACGCTGCGCCCTTAACCCTTGATTTTCAACCAAGGCAGGCTGCACAACTTTCCAGGCGAGATAAGCTGCCCCACCAAGTCCTAAAATAGCCAAGACAATTCCGGACACTTTTGGCGTGAAGGTAATCCCAAACGCCACCGGATAACTGGGTTCTTCCTCCTGCTCTTCAACGGGGATAAAATCTGGATCAGCATAAGTCATAGTTACATCACTCCGTAGTTGTCTCAGTTGGGCTTGGGCTGGGGCTTGGAGCTGGGCTAGGTGTCTCCGTTGCCTGATTTTGCTCAATCTGCTGTAAGGCTTTGATCCGAGCCACTAATCCCACCGCTCCTTTGCGGTCAATTTCGCGCAATAGTTCAGAAGCGGGGACATTTGTCAAGCTAGTCTGAACCGTATAATCTACCACTGGAGGCAGGTCGTAGGTCACTTCAGCAGCATCTTGGTTATCTTCCTTTTCCGGTACTTCTAACTCAGCCGGGTTGTCAACCAGTTGAGCGCTAACGATACGAGTTTCTTCGTCTTGAAAGAAGGGAGATTGTTTTAGCGTCAGCAGAAAGTTGTTCACATCATCAAATGTCTCCGCTACGCCAGAAATCTCCACGTTAATTGTGGGTAAGGGGGTGCTACCCTCAGTCCCCTCAGCCGCTTCAGTTTCGGTTTCCGTTTGTTCAATCGCTTGAATTTGGACTCCGCTGGGGACGCGATCGCGAATATCCTGTAGAATGGCTGACCAAGGCTTAATTTGATTAAAGACCGTTGCCAAGGCTTCGGTTTCTTGCCTCACCGCTTGGATTTGAGTATTCAGGTTATTAATTTTATTCTTTTCCGCTTGCAAGCTTTGCAGTTCGGCGTCTATTTCCGCAATTTCCTGGTTTAATTTGGCATTTTGCTGAGGTAGCCACAAAAAACCGATTCCGGCGGCTAACGCCAGCGGCAGTAACCCGACAATCACGCCTATAATCAGCGGCGTCATTTCCCCCATTTGAATCTGTTTTTTGGCTTTGGGGGACTCAGACCCTTTATCAGGTTGGCGATAATCGGGTCTATCTTTAAGAAAATTAATATCGAGACTATACATTAGGGTTAAACCTCCCGCAATCCTAATCCTAGTACCGTTCCCAATCCGGGTCGTTGTACTGGGGGAACATCTTGCTCCATCTCTAAGGATAGTGCCGCAATCGGATCAACCTGAGTGGTAGGCAAGCTTAATCGTTGGGTGAAAAATTCATCGAGTTGTCCAATTCCGCCACCAGGTCCGGCGAGGAGGAGTTGAGCCACTTCTAGATTTTCACTCTGATTTAAATAAAAGTCGATGGAACGACGCAATTCATCGGCGAGTTCACCTAAAACTCTCAGCAGTGCTGCCATTCCCGGATTAATTCCCGTGGCACCTGTGCGAATGCCATCCACCGGAGTGTTGGGTATTGTCATTCCCTGCAAGAGTTCCGTGTTTCTGGATGTCGGTAAATTCATCGCCCGTGACAAGGCACTCTGGAGTTGGAACGTGCCAATGGGAACGGTGCGGGAAAACTGGGGGACACCATCGACAATAATCGCAATTTCGGTACTATCAAATTCTATATCCACTAATACCGCCGCTTCTTGGGGCGCAAATTGTCTCAGTTGCTCGCGGATGGTGCGAATCAGGGCAAAACTATTGATTTCCAGGACATCCACCTTTAACCCCACCAGTTGGAAGGTATCCAGATAGGTGTCTGTCACCTCCCGGCGTGTTGCCACCAGCAAGACTTGTACTTTTTCAATCCCATCTTCGTCCATGAAGAAGCCCAGTTTTTGGTAATCTAAATCCACTTCTTCGCGCGGATAAGGTAAGTATAGACCGGCTTCATGGTTTAGAACCATATCTCGCAGTTCAGTGTCATCGAGTTCAGCGGGAATCGGAATAATCCGGATCACCGCTTCCCGCATGGGGACAGCCGTGGCAACTTGCTCGACTTTGAGTTTATGTTCCTCAAGAATTTCCGTCACAAGTTCAGCTAAACTGGCGGCATCGATAATCTTCCCTCCGTCAAACAAACCTTCGGGGACTTCATGGGTGTGAAGGCTCACCAGCTTGTAGCCCTGACCTTGCTTACGCAGTTGGGCGATACTAATACGTTCTGGTGCTAATTCTATCCCGATACCTTTTTTACCCTTAGAAAATAGATCTTGGAAACGGTTAAACATAGCTCAGGTGGGGACTGGTGTCAAAATTATAAGTCTAAACTGGCTTGAGTGTTGATTGTTCATCCATCTTTTGCGGCTGGATACCCCATCTTAGCGTTGGGGAGGAAGTCGCGCTGTACATGCAGGTTTTTAATGGTGAATAACCCAGGAACCTGCTTGCCCTGTTTTAGTGCCTTCAACCACTACTCGCAAGATGTCCACCTTTTAGATGAACCCAGACAGTCGTTTATGCTTAATCCCTACATACATCCCTATATACTATGATAAGCTACCTTCCCCATCTTCCTCGGCAACAGGGAATAGGGATGTCAAAAGCGGCTTATGGTCTTCTGTCAGTATTGGGGATTGGGACAATTCTCTCTGATATCCTCTGCACCTCCGCACCCCTGCACCTTTGTTCCCCATCTTCCTTATTTGTATAGCACTACGAACTCTAGTTAGGACATAAAAGAAAAATTCAAATCGCTTGACCCTGAATTTCGACAGGACTTCGGCGTAAGCGCGGCAACTGAGCCTGTCGAAGTTCAGTCGAACGCTCAATTGCCGCCAAGCGACGCCCTGAGTGTACCGAAGGGTCGAAGGGTCAATCCCTTGATTAGTATAGCAATCGCCATAGCGGTTAGGACGCATCTTATGGTAGAGACGTTGCATGCAACGTCTCTACAACTTCACTATTGCCTATTGCCTATTGCGTAGCGCTATATCACTGCCAAACTAAAACCTTGGCTTCGTACTCTCCCAAGTCCAATTCCAACGTGCCTTCAACTACTTCAACATCATAGTCCCTCGTCCACTCGTGCCAAGTTCCCGACTCCGGAATTTGTGAAACAGCGTATCCCTCCAAGAAGTTATCTGAAAAATTGGCAATGATAATTAGCTGAGATCCTTCATCATTCCAGCGAATGTATCCCAGAACCTTGGCTTCGGGATCTTCATAGAAGAAATCAATGTTGTCTCCATAGAGAGCATAATTCTCTTTCCGTAATCGAATCAAGCCTTTGTAGTAATCCAATAACCCCTGACTTCCATCATTCTTCAACAACGTCCAATCAAGTTTTGATGACTCAGGCTTTAACGGTTTGTATTCTCCAAACTCCTCACCCATTAAAATTAACGGGATGCCGACAGCCGTCATTAAAAGAGCCACACCGAACTTTATCCGTTTAAATGCCACTTCATCAAAGATTTCATGATCCGCCAACTCCACCATCAAACGTTCTTGATCATGGCTAGTCAGGTAATTTACGAGATTAACTGCCCCCATAAAGCCTTGACGCTTACCATCAAGGGCATCCTTGAGACGGTCTACATCGAAGGTATCACCAAAGATGTGATCTTTGAGGCAGTAGGCAAAACTATCGTGCCAGCAGCCATCCATAGGACCATCCACATTGGTGATACTGGGAGTTTCTGGGATGTGTTCAGCCACATTGTAAAATGGCTTATCTCCTGCCTTTTTATGGGCTTGATCCGTAATCCAATGCATGAAATCATAATTTTCAATTTGCTTCGCCGCATCGTAGCGAATGCCGTCGATATGATATTCCTCAATCCAGAATCGCACCACATCCCCGATGAATTGCCAGGCGGGTTTAATCTCTAAGTTCTGATCATAGTGTTCATAATTAAACTCTGGTCCCCAACTAAATTCATGGGGGGGTTCATGGTGATACCAGTAATCGTGGTCAATTTGGGTTAGTGGATTTTCGGATTCTGAATGGTTGAAAATTCCATCGACAATTACTCGAATACCACGAGAATGGCACTGATCAATTAAATGCTTAAACTCTTGTGTTTTACCATAGCTAGACTCTAAGGCAAAGAAATGGCGCACATTATAGCCCCAACTATAGTCTCCCGGATATTCCATCATCGGCATCAGTTGAACGGCATTGATCCCCAGTTCGCACAGGTAATCTAATTTCTCAACAACGTGCTTGAATTGACCGCGTGGATAGGAATCATCTTCGCCACCGGAAAAGTCGCCAATGTGCATTTCATAGATGACTAATTCGTGATTTTGAGGCAAGGGAGTGTCGTCATGCTGCCAGGTGTAGGTATCAACAATCCTTTGTCCGTCCTTAATTCGCATCACCCCATTCTGGGTTTCGTCATCAATCACTCCTGTCGCGTATGGATCGGTGACATCAACCCATTGATCGGGTTCCAAGAACCAGGATTTAGATTGCACGCGAAACTTATACTGGTAAGTGCCATCCTCAAGCTCAACTGAGGTACGGAAATAACCATCCTCTTCTTTCTCCATCTGGATCTCTTGCCAATCCGAGAAACATCCCTTTAATACAGCGCTTTTGTTGTAAGGGGCGAATAATTTAAATTCAATTGAGCTAGCCATCAAACTCTACCTTTTAATGCTTCAAATCACTGTTGTTTAGGGATTAATTTTAATTTAAGCAACTTTATTAATCCGATACCTCTAGCTAAGGAGATACGATAGAATGGCTCTTATTATAGAGGGACTGTCATTGATGGTGTACGGGCATGGTTGGGAGTACGCCACCTTGAAACCGAGTTATCTCTGCTCTATACGGTAAAATTGTCAAGTCTGCGCGATCGCAGCCCGATTCCTGTTCCATGGCAAGCACCGACGATTCCCTCTGGCGGTAGTCCTGATCAAACTCAAGGATTTAACTGTATCAATTGTTACAAGGTTAGACTTTGTAAGTTTTGTTCAGATCGAAGATTGTGAGCAATCACTAACATATTCGAGAATTACTCCGTGATTTTACTGAGATAATCCAGTGGAAAGATAAGCATCAAATTGAGGCGACATACTCAATAGCACCATATATCGCCTTTGCCTTTCAAAAAGCAGGTATAGATACTTAGGAATAAACACGGAGCCGATTGCTTAACAAATTTTAGTATTTTCGAGCAAACCTTTAGCGCTAAATGCCAGGTTCCTGGGGGCAAATCACCAAATTTTCGTATAGTAGATAACAAAAATCCAACAATTTGCTCACGGCTAGTAAAGAATTGAAAAGCAAGGCGGCTGAAACCTTACGAACTAAGCCAATAAAGCGTAGTATGCGTTAGTAGTAGAGCAAATTATCCTGCGTAGCGTTCAATTCAACAATTATGTCGATTACCAGTTCCTTATCCGACTTTTCAATACCAGAAATTTTCCAGTTTCTAGAGAAAGGACAGAAAACTGGAGTGTTGACGCTAGGAGCATTGCCAGAAGACCCCACACCACTCAACACAATTTATTACATTTGGGTTTACCAGGGACGTATTGTGGCGGCAGCCGATCAATTAGATCATCAAGGTTTAGTGAAATTGATTGCTGAACAGATGGGAGTGAGCCAGCGCGTAGTAACAAAACTTGTACAGCTATGTCCGACTGATAAACCCTTGGGGTTGAGCCTCAAACATCACGGAATCTTGTCAATCGAACATTTAAAGCAGCTTTTTCAGAATCAGGTATTGCAGCGAGTGTGTACGTTATTTGAACTCAAGGAAGGTCAGTTTAAATTTATCCCAAACGCTCCCATACCCACCAAAGAAATGACGGGATTGAGCATCTCAGCGACAGAAGCCACATTGAGAGGGTTGCGATTACTGAAAAATTGGGATAATCTCCATGATAAACTACCTGCTCCAAATTCAGGATTAGCTAGTATCATGGCGGGTAGTCCTGCTTATCGCTTGTATCCTTTAGAGGAGCAAGTATGGGAACGATCGCAAGGGACAGTTTCGTTGTCTGCGATCGCACAAGAACTAAATGTTCCCGTTGAACAAGTGCAGCATGTCGCATTTACCCTGATGACTGTAGGTTTAGTTGAGGAAGTACCTCTGTTGGCTGGTATTTTGCCCACTCAAGAAATTGAGCCTTTACCCGCTCAGTTGTCTAAAGCGTCAGAGAAACAAGGGATTACGCCATCACTTTTGCAAAACTTAGTGGGTTTCTTGCGGAGTAAAGGAGGTAATCGTCAAGAGCGAAATTGGAATTACGTTTCCACTCATTCTTCTCCCACTTCATTACCATTCCTGAAACGAGAGAAAGAAACGATTCAATGCTAATCGCTTACTTGTCCGATTGAACATCAACGGCGGCAACGAGTTGAGCGAAATAGTTGGAATACTACAGCCAGTAGTGATGCTCAATCATGGTTAATTGCTCCAATACAGTGTCTTTTCCATATTCTTTTGCCATATTTTCTTGCAGACAGAGCGGTAAGTGATATATTCTCTCCATGATCGACCATTTTCCAAATTGAATGAAATACGGTAACTGGACAAATTTTAACCCTCGCCAACTGATGATATTCTTCCATTGATAGGGGTTTAAATTTCCATTAAAATCCTTTAGACGGTGTTTCCACATTCAGAACAATTCCTTCCTGTCGATACAACCCCATCTGAATCACCCCGATAGGTAGTCAGTCGGACAAAATTAAAATTGATGATTGAGATTGGGGAATAGGCAACAGGAACCTTAGAATTCATAATTCCGACTTCAGACGATACAATTGTTTACGTAATCTCTATTAACGATTAAGACTCTTGCCTAGCTCCTCTGCTTATCTACTTATTGCTCATGGAAGCCGAGATCCACGTCCTCAGCGAGGACTAGAGGAATTGGCACAGTTACTCCAGAAGCAGTTAGCGAGTCAAGGTGAGGCAAGTCAAGCCTTGAGGATTCGCGTCGGAACTGCCACGTTAGAACTAGCACCTCTATCCTTACATGAACAAATTTGTCAGTTTGCGACTCAAGCGATAAAAACTGGCTACCCGCAGATCCAAGCTTTGCCCTTATTTCTCTTACCGGGGGTACATGTGATGGAGGATATCCCGGAAGAAGTCGCGATCGCACAACAACGGTTAGGGGAAAAATTAACCATCAACCTGCAACCTCATATCGGAGTACATCCCCATTTAGGACAACTGCTGGTGAATCAACAGCCACCCCTAAATGCTCCGATTAAAATTCTAATCTCTCATGGCACACGTCGTCCTGGTGGTAACCAGCCAGTCGCCACCTTAGCCCAACAATTAGGCGCAATCGACGCTTATTGGTCAATCGAACCAACGCTCAGTCAACGAGTCGCTACTTTAGCGGAGGCTGGATATCAGCATATCGCCATTGTGCCTTATTTTCTGTTTGCTGGCGGAATTACAGACGCGATCGCGCAATCTGTCCTTGATTTACAACAGCAATACCCTCAACTCCAACTTGAGTTCGGTGAACCCCTTGGCGCAACTCCCCAGTTAGCGGAGTTAATCCTCGATTTAACCAGACAGAGGGTGTAGTCCAGTTATATCTAGGGATTGCTGCACAACCCGGAAACCCTTATCTATCAAGAGTTATAGTGGGTTTAAAGCCGCCTATAAGTGCAATCCATACCTCCTGAATGGGTGAAAAGCTTGCACTTATAGCGAGACGAAAAGCACTACTGTTTCCCTCATCTCCCCCTCACCCTCTCACCCCATCTCCCCCTCACTTGACTGTTCCCTGTTCCCCGTTCCCTTTTGGGATCAGACTACACTGAAAATGACCCCGAACGGATGCTTTAGGGCGATAAGCCAGGTGCTAGGCTGCCATGATCGATCAGGTTTTCAATAATCGTTATCGCGTTGTCAGGATTTTAGGCTCAGGTGTCTCAGGATTAATTTACCTAGCCGCCGATACTCGCCATCCCGATTGCCCGGTTTGCGTGATTCGACAACTCAAGTTGCCCACAAAAAATCCTCAGGCACTTCGTCGGCTGCAATTTCTCTTGACTCATAAGTCTGAAACCCTGGAACGGTTGGCACAAACTAACCAAAACCCAGAAATTGTAAACTATTTTGTCGAAAATAAAAAATTTTATCTAGTCGAAGAATTTGTTCCCGATCATCCCTTAAATACGTTGAAAAAATCCGGTCAACAGCCCAAGGATGATCAAGGGTTAATCCGGTTTCAAGAAATGCTAACCTTGGCAGCTAAACCCCCTGAACCCGAAGTAGAATCTCCCCTGATATCCACCTCGACCCAAACATCCATTGCTGATTCTGGCAATTGGGAAATATTTCCCGAAAAAGCATTGCCGAAATCGGCTAATCAATCCAGACTGAAGCGATGGCGTTTGCCCATTTTGGTGGGAGTAATAAGTTTAGCCATTGGGCTAGGATTAATGGGGCTGCTAAGACAAAATCCAGACCGGATAAAAGCGCAAGAGTTTTTTGAACAGGGAGTGGAACACCTAAAAAGTGGTAATGTGCAGGGCGCGATTGAGGCGTTTGATGAATCAATTCAGCTTAATCCTAACAACCCATTAGCTTATGGGAATCGGGGAATAGCTTACGATGATTTGGGAGCGCATCAAGCCGCTATAGAAGACTACACTAAACTTATCGAGTTTGATCCCAGTAATACAAATGCTTACTATCAGCGAGGACTAGCCCGTTACGATTTGGAAGATTGGCAAGGCGCTGTAGAAGACTTTACCGAATTAATTCAACGAAAGTCCAATGATGCTCAAGCGTACTACCATCGAGGAATTACCAACTACCAACTGAACCAGTATAAAGCGGCGATCGCCGATCTCGATCAAGCAATTCAGCTCAATCCCCAAAATGCCCAAGCTTACGCGGCACGAGGATTAGTGCTGAGTGCGATGGGTAATCAACAAGAAGCCATGGCAGATTATACTCAAGCGATTGAGTACAATCCCAATGATGCTAAGGCTTATTACAATCGAGGCAGAACCCGATTTCATTTGGCAGACTATCAGGGGGCTGTAGACGATTATACCCAGGCGATCGCGATTGACCCTACAGATAGTATGGCTTACACAAATCGCTGTCAGGCAAAGTTTAACCTAGGAAACTATCGAGACGCGATCGCAGATTGTACGGAGGCGATTACTCAGAACCCAAATAACCACATCGCTTACAACAATCGCTGTATTGCCTACTTAAATCTTAAAGAGTATCAAAAAGCACTCAAAGATTGCAGCCAATCGATTCGCATTGAACCCAGTTATGAGAATGCTTACATTAATCGTGGGGAAATTCGTCGTAAGTTAGGTGATAACCAAGGAGCGCTCGAAGATTACACCCAAGCCATTCGACTCAATCCCAACAACAGCGTCGCCTACACCAATCGCGCCCGTGTCCGCCGAAAGTTTGGCGATAACTCTGGCGCTCTAGACGATTATACCAAAGCCATTCAACTTAATCCCAATAATGCCTTTGCTTACTCTGGTCGAGGATTAACCCATGCTGAACTAGGGAATACAATGGAAGCGATTAACGACTTAGAGCAAGCCTCTAAGCTACATCTCGACAACGGCAGAATTGATCAATATAATCAAGCGCAGCTTCAACTTAAGACCTTGCGCTGAATAAGTTGTCATTTGTCATTTGTCATTTGTCATTTGTCATTTGTCATTTGTCATTTGTCATTTGTCATTTGTCATTTGTCATTTGTCATTTGTCATTTGTCATTTGTCATTTGTCATTTGTCATTTGTCATTCGTCATACTATAGCAATCCTATTTAGGTTGTGGCAATTTTCAAAAATGAAACCCTTATTATACCTGGGTTTCGAGCTTTTCGCTTGTTGCATTCTATTTAGGATTGCTATAGCTTTTCGAGAAGTAAGCTACGTCATTCGCTGGACTCACATATAGGAGCTAGCTCACTTTCCTTGGTGTAGATCTCTGTTACATATAACCAAAGACTCCAAGGCAGAAAGTTCTAAGGAAAAAAACCTAAGTGATAATATCACCTTGCATTCAAAGATATAACTTTCTCTCCCCGCTCCCCCTGCTTCCTCTGCTCCCCCTGCTTCCTCTGCTCCCCCTGCTTCCTCTGCTCCCCCTGCTCCCCCTGCTTCCCCTGCTTCCCCTGCTTCCTCTGCTCCCCCTGCTTCCCCTGCTTCCCCTGCTTCCCCTGCTTCCCCTGCTCCCCCTGCTTCCCCTGCTCCCCCTGCTCCCCCTGCTTTTCCTACGGTGTATCCCCAGAAATTGTCACATAATTTTGATCAATGATTTGAGCATAAGTCACCATAAAACTAGACCTTGAGGTTTAATGACCATCAACCATGAGTACCAAACGCTTGCCTATTGCTATATCGGGAATCCTTGCTACTGTGACGGCGATTGGTGCTACGACTCTCCAGGCGGCACCAATTGACTGGCTGAATCTCTGGCTAGGCTCAACAGTGGCAGTGGCTCAAGATATTGATGAACAAATTAATATTCAGGTTTATCAACAAGCTAGTCCGGCAGTGGTTTCCATTGATACAGTAGAAGGTACAGGCAGTGGCAGTATTATTAGCGCCGATGGATTAGTCCTCACCAATGCTCATGTTGTCGCCGGTTCCCCGACGGTTACGGTAACGCTAGCGGATGGCAGACGCCTGAGCGCGGATGTGGTAGCGTTTGGGGATAATGGTCTAGACTTAGCGGTTCTCAAAATTCGCACTCCTAGCAATTTACCGACGATTTCTCTGGCTCCTCGTCCCGTGCAAGTTGGACAACGGGCATTTGCCATTGGCAATCCGTTTGGCAGATTTCAAGGCACGTTTACCGTAGGAATTGTTAGCCGCATTGACCAACAACGGGGCTTAATTCAAACCGATGCCACAATTAACCCAGGAAATTCTGGCGGACCCCTACTGAACTCTCAAGGTGAGTTAATTGGGGTGAATACAGCGATTTTGGGCAGTCCTAGCGGCGGGAATTTGGGAATTGGTTTTGCGATTAGCATTGATAGAATTCGCCCGTTTCTGGCGGCTGTACGCAATGGACGTGCGCCCCAGACGGTGCAGCAGCCCAGCCCCTCTCCAACTGATCGTCCCCCTCAACCCTTAGCCCTCAATGGTACAGTGATTCCCGGTCGGCTGGGTCAAGGAAGTCATGTTTTAGCGGACGATAACAGCTTTTTTGATATCTATGCCTTTGAAGGCAGAGCGGGTCAGCGAGTGCAAATTGATATGACCAGCGGGGAAATCGATTCTTATTTAATTTTGCTTGATCCCAATGGTAATGATTTAGCCCAAGATGATGATAGTGGTGGTGGTACTAATGCCCGATTATCGGTGATTTTACCCAGGGATGGGATCTATTTGTTAATGGCAAATGCTTATGAAGCCGGACAAACCGGATCATACAATTTACGGGCGGTGGCGATTGGGGGAAATTCAGTGACGCGAGATTCTCGTTGGTGATGAGTTAGGGTGTCGGGTGTTGGGTGTCGGGTGTCGGGTGTCGGGTGTCGGGTGTTGGGTGTTGGGTGTTGGGTGTTGGGTGTTGGGTGTTGGGTGTTGGGTGTCGGGTGTCGGGTGTCGGGTGTCGGGTGTCGGGGAGATGGGGGTGTAGAGACGTAGCATGCTACGTCTCTACACTATCCTGTTCCCTGTTCCCTGTTCCCTGTTCCCTGTTCCCTGTTCCCTGTTCCCTGTTCCCTGTTCCCTGTTCCCTGTTCCCTGTTCCCTGTTCCCTGTTCCCTG
>NZ_JAVJQN010000172.1:0-11305 GCF_040218245.1 Coleofasciculus sp. E1-EBD-02
GTTTTGTTCACAGAGCCATCTAAACAAGTCAAATCCGAATCTCGCCAATCGGTCTTTGTGAGCAACCACAAGGCGTTTGACATCTCCTGACATGACTCGTCCCAATACGGCAAGCATCTTTTTGCGTTTGAAGTTAAGCCCTCCTCCAATTTCTGAGACAACTTCTCCGTCTGGGTATCTGGAGACGAGATATTCGACTTGTCGGTCGAGATCGGGCTTTTGAGCGCGAGAACTGACTCTGGCGTAGAGGATGTTGATTCGGGTGTCCAAGCCAGATTTAGCTCTAGCTGTATAGCTTTCGACGTTGTATCGGCGCTGCTTGCCTTGAGTCCAGATTGCTTCGATTTTCCCTTGTTCATGCCAGCGCCTGAGTGTCCGCTCATTGACCCCAAGGATTTCGGCTGCTTCCCTTGGGGTGACGTATTTGACAATAGTGGTATCCTCAATTCTTTCTGCATTGTACCACTATACCCGGATATGTCCGGTTAATTAAAGATTAAATCAACCTCTCCACTTTATCGATAAAAACTTCAACAGTTCCAGTCTCCAGGTCATATCGATCAATCGTATTGGCAGCGAAATTAGCCACATAAAGCGCCCCGTCTGGTCCCAAGCTCAGACCCCCTGGTGCAGCATTTTCAGAACTTGCACTACCCAGTAATGCCACCTGACCCGTGGTTAGATCGTAACGCTGTACGTTGTTCGTAAAGGTACAACTGAAGTAGAGAACTGCATCCTCATCGGCAGTGATGCTAAACGGTGCATCGCAAGTAGAACTGTCTGCTGGAAACAGATTCCCGATAAAGGCTCCCGTCTGTCCGTCATATTGGGCAATGGTATCGAGTCCTGTGTTGGCAACAAAAAGACTACCATCCGATCCGAACGCTAGATCTTGGGGAAAAATCAAGGGCGGAACCGTTGAGGTGAAGGGCTGAATGAATGCGCCCGATCGCCCGTCATACTGAAGGACTTGCCCAGGTGGTGTATCCTCAGTGAGGAGGCTGACAACGTAGAGATTGTTGTCTTCTGGACTAAAGGTCAAACCGACTGGACTCTGTAAACCGCCGCTTCCTGGCTCAACAACTGTATCAATAAAAGCCCCCGTTTGGGCATCAAACTCAAGCACTGAATTCGTATTGAAGCTGCCCACAAAGAGGCTAGCCGCGATCGCTTGATTGACCAGGGAAAGGGTGACGCCTACTGCCGCCGTGCTAGCAAGGGCGAGCTTTAGGGGTAGAGAGGCTAGTTGCATGGGCATTTTCTGGAGAATCGATGTACAGGACTACGAGTTTACTCATTAATATCGCTGATTCGCCGCAGATTCAAGATATCGCTCATCTTTTTAATTTGAGCAAAACTTTGCTGCAACTGCCCGTAATCCCGAATATCGATACACAAATCAATCAATGCAGGTTTACCGTCTTGAGTTTTCACCTGAGCTTTCCGCACATTGATATGATGATCACTTAAGCGGGAAAGAATATCCTTTAAAACCCCGACCCGATCCAACACTTCAATTTGAATATTAACCGGATAGGTTTGTGGACGCCCACTCTCTTGATCCGTCGGATTCCAATTCACCGGAACTAATCGGTCTCCCTCAATATTTTCCACATTGGGACAGCCTTGACGATGAATCGAAATTCCCCGCAATCGGGTGACGACACCCAAAATAGGTTCGCCGGGAACCGGATTACAACACCCAGCAATCCGATGCATCAATCCCTCGACCCCCGCAATGGGTTCGCCTTTAATCGTCCATTGGTCACTTGTTTCCTTCGCCGTCGGTAACGATGGCAGTAAATCTTCGATTTCTGCGGGTTCGGTTTCAAGGGGTTGTGTGGCTTTTACTGCATCGCGCAACCGATTGACCACTAGATTCAGGGTGACTTCTCCATACCCTAACGCCGCCAGTAAATCTTCCGCATTTTGATAATTACAGCGTTCGGCAACAGACTGCATCGGTTCAGATTTGAGCAAGGATTCAAATCCATTTTTACCCAGTTCCTTCTCCAGCAAATCTCGACCTCGCGCCACATTTTCATCGCGGTGCGATCGCTTGTACCATTGGCGAATCCGATTTCTGGCACTGGGCGTTACTACGAAGTTCAACCAGTCTAAACTGGGGTGATTATTTTTCTGGGTGATAATTTCTACAATATCCCCATTCTTTAACGGTGTATCCAGAACTCGCCACTGACCATTAATTCTCACGCCAGCACAGTGATTACCAATCTCGGTGTGAATCCGATAGGCAAAATCTATCGGCGTTGCATCCCGACTCAGGGGTATCACATCTCCATCGGGGGTAAAGACGTAGACATCATCGTCAAATAAATTATCTTTGACACTTTCGATATATTCATGGGCGTCTTTCAGGTCATTCTGCCATTCCAGCAACTGCCGCAACCAGGTAAACTTGTCATCGTCGGCGCCAATCTGGGTCGGATCAGACGTCCCAGTTTCTTTATATTTCCAATGTGCGGCAATCCCATATTCGGCAATCCGATGCATTTCCAGGGTACGAATCTGCACTTCAATGGGACGCCCATGGAAGCCAATCACGCCTGTATGTAGAGACTGATACCGATTAGGTTTCGGTAAGCCGATATAATCTTTAAACCGACCGGGGATCGGTCGAAAGGCATCATGGACGACAGCTAATGCCCGATAGCACCCTTCGTTGGTCTCCACGATGATCCGCATCGCCGCTAAATCATAAATTTCGTGAAATTCCTTATTACGGCGCTGCATCTTTTGATAAATTCCATACAGATGCTTAGGACGACTATTCAAGTCCACACATCGAATGCCCATCTCATCGAGACGCCCTCGCAGAATTTGCGAAACCTGGGTTAATCGTTCCTCCCGGTCTTGACGCCGTTCGGCAACCAGTTCCTGTATTTTGCGATAAGCATTCGGTTCAAGATACTTAAAGGATAAATCTTCTAACTCCCACTTAAACCGCCCAATCCCCAAGCGATTAGCTAAGGGGGCGAAAATCTCGCGGGTTTCCTGGGCGATCGCCCGCTGTTTTTGGGGCTTAAGATGTTCTAATGTCCGCATATTATGCAGGCGGTCTGCTAACTTGACCACAATCACGCGGATATCCTTCGCCATGGCGAGGAACATGCGGCGGAAGTTTTCGGCTTGGCGTTCGGTTTTACTGGAGAAGTTAAATTTGGAGAGTTTGGTGACGCCTTCAACTAAATGGCGCACCTCGGCACCAAAAATTGATTCAATCTCGTCCGGCGTGACATCCGTATCTTCGACCACATCATGGAGTAAGCCAGCCGCCATCATGGTACTGTTGCCGCCTAAATCTCTTAATAAGCCAGCAACGGCTACGGGATGGGCGATATAAGGTTCTCCAGAGGCTCGATATTGTTCCGAATGCAGTTGATAAGCAAATTCAAACGCCCGCACCACTAACGCCGCGTCATCCGGCGTTGATGGGTCAGAGGTGGCAGAGGCTGTTGATAAACAGTCCTGCAACCAGTCGGGAACGTCTAGGTTATAGGTGGTGGTTAGGACAGTGGCACTCATAATTCTTTCCCTGACAGATCTATAAATAATAAGGATGGTTAAACGGTAATGGCAGTAAGATCTCTGTTTAGTGGTATAGTTATCAGTTTTTGTGAATTCCAGAAATGGGTCAAAATTCCCTAGATTATCCGTATAGTAATCAGACCTAGATGAGAAATAGTAACATGAACTACCAGATATCCACCCTTGTTACCGCGTACAGACGCAATACGTCACTTCTGTCACGGACTTGATTTCCAGTAAAATCTTGAATAACCAAAGGACTGGGTTGAAGCCAACACGCTGAAATTTTTGCGGATGGTTGTCAATAGCTGGTCGCTAAGACAGCAAACAGTAACTGTTTTCCGAGAAATCAGTTTTGGCAGATAGTCCCTACCTTGGTTACTCGGCAATGAGAATGCCAGCTGACTCTCAGACTGAACCCTGATCTTCAGCTTGGTGGCAAATTCTTGTATTTATAAACAAAAATACAAGATTCTTTACATTTATTCTAGACCAACCTGTCTGATAATGTTAGTCCCCTCCCAACGGCAATCCTATCAGGACTTTAAACACGTCCTAGACGACCTGTACGCCTGCACCCAGAGTCAAGAGTTAGACAAAACCGAGATCCAGGAGCGTTTCCAGGCGGTGAAACAGCTCTTTCAAGGGCGAATTATCACGCTCAATCCCGATGAGGTTAATCAGGAACAAGTATCAGTATGGCAGTCTAGGCAAACCGAAATCCATAGACATATCCGACTTCTAGAAACTGATATGTTAATGTTGCGGACGGCGCGACATTCTGCAACCGTTCAGTCTAGGGTGGCTATCATCCGCGATCGCCTGAACACCCTGATTCAATACTGTAGTGCTATGCTTCAACTGTAGCGCTCTAGTCCAGTCCTGTCGAGGGAGTGGTGAGTGTGTAGGGGCGGGTTTAGGGAATTGCTTGGCGCTGTTGACAATAACGTTTGTTTAAAACCCGCCCTTGTTGAGTGTTGAGTGTTGACCCTTCACTTGGTTCCAGGGTATAGCGCGTGAGTTTGTAGGGGCGGGTTTCACTACTATCGTTTCTTGCCTTACCCAGATGTGACTAAACCCGCCCCAACCCTGTAGAGACGTAGCAGGCTACGCCTGAGTTTTGAGTTTTAATAAGTTACAGGTGCTTTGAGGAAGAAAATCGGTGCAATGTCCTAAATGTAGAAAAGTAACGCTCTTAGACGGCTATTTAGAGCATCAGTTTGCCGTGAAGTATTGCCAAGAGTGCAAAGGCACTTGGATTCCTGCTAAAGAGTATGAAGCATGGCAGGCACGTCAACCGTCTGATCAGAAAATGCCTGACATTCCCCCCGAATCACTAAATGTGGATTTTGTCAAGTCCCCTTTCGATACCAAAGCCGCATTATGTCCAGAGTGCCAGCGCTATCTCTCTCGCGCTAAAGTTAATCTCAAGACTCCCTTTTATGTGGAACGGTGTTCTCACTGTCGCGGGATTTGGTGCGATTACGGGGAGTGGGACATTCTCGAAAGGTTGGGACTCCATACCATAGTTGAGCAACTCTTTACCAACGAATGGCAGACTAAGGCGCGAGAACAGCAACTTTGGCAAAAAGAACGCCAAGCCACGGCTGAAAAATTAGGGAGTGAGTTAGGGGCGCAGGTGATTGAGTTGGGGGAACGGTTAGCGGCACATCCAAATGGCGATTTTGGTGTAGCTTACCTGATGCGGCGCGTCGGCGGAAACTGGCAAAAGCATAATCAGAAATAGACTATAGGGGATGTCCAATGATCGATGCTATCCTTAAACGAAGCGTATTATATTAAGATATATTAAGCAATGTAGAGCAATAATCATGCCCAGCGTTTCTACTCCTCAAACCGCTCGTAAATGTCTACCAACAACTACCCAAAACTAAGCATTTTGGGTAGGTGGGGTGAGCGTGCAGACTCAGCCGTAAAAAAGAGTAACCTACCATCTGGCAAGGTTGGCTACGCTTTTTTGGTCATGACACCCAAGAATGAACGCTAGTTTTTGGCACTGTCGGAACTATCAACGAAAGGCGAGACATCGAAGAGAAGCCCTCTGATACTCCATAACAAGCCTTAGAAGCATTGTCGAAGCTAACATTACTTTACTTTGGACTGGTCAAACCGACCCAACAAATCATGTCAAACTATGTTTTTTTGATTGATGCCAATAAAACACCGATGAATCCAATTCATCCAGCACAGGCAAGGAAATTGATGGAAGCTGGCAAGGCGGCGGTGTTTCGTCGTTATCCATTAAACTCGAATATGTCGAAAAACCAATTCATCGAAAGGATGGCTACAGCTATGGGTGAAAAGTACCCAAACGGGAAGAAATGTCTAGATGTGTCCAGAAATTAACAAACAGCTTCTAACCCATCGCGTCGTTGTCATTGGTGCAGGAATTGGGGGTCTAACGGCTGGCGCACTTCTTGCCCGTCGAGGTTACTCAGTGTTAGTCCTCGACCAAGCCTTTGTCCCTGGCGGATGTGCCTCCACGTTCAAGCGTCGCGGCTTTACCTTTGATGTGGGTGCAACCCAAGTGGCAGGTTTAGAACTAGGTGGCATTCATCAGCGAATTTTCGAGGAGTTAGAAATTGACTTACCTACCGCGACTCCCTGTGACCCCGCTTGTGCGGTATTTCTCCCTGGCGAAACTGAACCGATTAACGTTTGGCGTGACCCAGAAAAATGGGCAAAAGAACGGCAACGGCAATTTCCGGGGAGTGAACCCTTCTGGCAACTGATGAGGACTCTATTCAATGCCAGTTGGAGATTTCAATCCCGTGATCCCGTATTACCCCCACGAAGCCTCTGGGATTTGTGGCAATTAATCTCAGCGGTGCGTCCAGATACCCTGATTACGCTACCGTTTACGTTTATGACGGTGGGAGATGCGTTGCGCGGCTATCGACTCTATGACAATCAGCGTTTGAGGACATTTCTGGATTTACAACTGAAGCTGTATTCCCAAGTGGATGCCGATCAAACCGCTTTATTGTATGCGGCGACAGCCCTCGGCGTTTCCCAAGAACCTCAAGGATTGTTTCACCTGAAGGGGAGTATGCAGGTATTGAGCGATCGCCTGGTCGCCGCCTTGGAGAAATGGGGTGGTAAACTGCTGATGCGTCATACTGTGCAACAGATTCAGGTTTCCGGGGACAAGGTTACAGGCGTAACGGTAAGAAATCAGAAAACGGGGCAGGTTTGGACAGAACCAGCCGATGAAGTGGTGGCAAATGTCACCGCACAAAACCTGGTCAAGTTACTGGGAAACCACGCGCCCAAGGGATATCAGCGTCGCGTCGATAAATTACCACTCGCATCGGGTGCCTTTGTCATTTACCTAGGAGTTGACCAAACGTCCATTCCTGCGGGTTGTCCACCTCACCTGCAATTTCTCTACGATTACGACGGTGAGATTGGCGAAAATAACTCTTTATTTGTCTCGGTTAGTCAACCTGGTGATGGTCGCGCCCCAGAGGGAAAAGCCACGATAATTGCCTCCTCGTTTACCGATACCCGGATGTGGTGGCAAGGGTCTCAGGAGGATTATGACCAGTTAAAACAAAATTATACCCAAGAGGCGATCGCACGGCTAGGTCAGTATTTTGACTTAACTCCAGCAACCATTATCCACCAAGAAACAGCAACACCCCGCACCTTTGCCTATTACACCGGACGCCATCAAGGAATCGTCGGCGGAATTGGTCAGCGAGTGCCGACATTCGGTCCCTTTGGCTTTGCTACTCGCACCCCCATTAATCACCTATGGTTGGTGGGAGATTCTACCCATCCTGGTGAAGGGACGGCTGGAGTCAGCTACTCAGCATTTACGGCTGTACGGCAAATACAGCGCTTCGCGCTGGGCAATAGGCAATAGGCAATGGGCAATAGGCAATGGGCAATAGGCAACACCTCGGCTTACCTCGACTTACTTCGGCTTACTTCGGCTTCGCTCAGTAACACGCTCAGTAACACGCTCGGTAACACGCTCGGTGTGTCATAGGTAATAGGTAAGGTAGAGTTTTGAGTTAACTTCCCCCATCTTCCCCATCTTCCCCTGCTTCCCCTGCTTCCCCTGCTTCCCCTGCTTCCCCTGCTTCCCCTGCTCCCCCTGCTTCCCCTGCTTCCCCTGCTCCCCCTGCTCCCCCCGCTCCCCCAGCTCCCCCTGCTCCCCCTGCTCCCCCTGCTTCCCCTGCACCCTGATCCCTAAATCCAGGAAGATTCTTTGACGGGTTTCCGGTAATCTAAAGAAAGAGTTTTGTTGGTAGACTGCAATGGGATTAAACCTGTTGGCAATAGAATAGAGACCATAACCTTTGTAGGTTGTGTGTATACATAGTTGTTTGGATTAGGGAAAACTGCCGTGGATGGGGGGAATCAGCAACGAATCTTAGGTTATTTCATCGAAGAGGCGAAAGAACACCTTGATACCCTCGAACAAGGGTTATTGAATGTGCAGGAAAGTGCCCAAGACCCAGAGATGGTCAATGAGATGTTCCGTGCGGCTCATTCGGTCAAAGGGGGGGCGGCAATGCTAGGCTTTAGCAGTCTACAAAAAGTTGCCCACCGCTTAGAGGATTGTTTGAAGATTCTCAAAGAACATCCCGTTAAGCTTGATCGCCATGTCGAGAGTTTATTCTTACAAGGCTACGACACTCTCAAAGACCTGATCGAACAACTTCAAGGACCCTTTGGTCTGCGGGATGATGAAGCCGATAAAATGGTGCAAGCCGCCGAACCGACGTTCAAGGAATTGCAGACGTACCTGGAACGGTTAATTAGTGGTGGTGAACCAGCAACCGCAGCTCCGGCAAAATCAGCAAAGGGTGGAGCGAAAGCGACGGGTCAAGCACCTGATAACTTTTCTGCTCAGGTGACAGGTATTCTCAAGCAAATGTTGCAATTGTTCAAACAATCAGACACACCCGCCAATCGTCAAAAGCTGCAAGAGAATTGTCATAAGCTAGCGAAACTTGCCCAAACGGTTGAACCGTGGCAAGTCTTGGTGAAAAATGCTTCTGATGCGATCGCGAATTCGCAAAATTCGTTCCACTCTCTCGCACCTGTGATTATTAAAGAACTCAAACAAGCTAGCGATCAAGTCCAGCAAGGAAACGAGAGTGCTGTCAAGGCAAGTCCAGCGTTACAAAAGTTGGCAAAAGCTACCCCCAGTAAAGGCGGTGGTAAGCAGATTACGATTACCGTGGAACCAAAAGCGGCAGCTAAAGCGATCGTCAAAGCCTTTGATAAACGACAACTCACTCAACTGACCAAATTACTGGTTCAAGCCACTCGCACTTCTTCGTAGGTGATATCAAATCTGGAACCAGACGGAACGGAAGCGAAACCTCGGACAAAATTCTTCAATCCGCGAATCGCTCCGTTCAGCATGATAAATTATTGGCTTAAGATGGGGGCAGAGGGACTTGAACCCTCACGACCTTTTACGGTCAACGGATTTTCATTCTCACTGTAGCTTTCGCTACTGCCTTCACTAGCATCTGAGAATTGGACTCTCCCTTTACCCTCGGCTTCACGTTAGGGTAGCTCCCGTCGAGTCTCTGCACCTTCCGATCCTTCGCTTCGCTCTAGGACATGGTTTTGACCTGTCGCTTCGCTCCAGTTAGCCTGGTTTTGAGTTAGTTTGGTTTAACCCATAACTCAGCACTCTTTTATCGGCTTGGCTCAGGATTGCCTTATCTGTTTTCAGACGTAGGTTTCCCTGAATTTGAGAGCATCCACTTGACAGATTTCTCCATCAAGGCTCAATTTACTTAAGTCCGTAGCGTCTACCATTCCGCCACGCCCCCCTTTCGGGTTGTGCTTCGGTATTGAAGTTTACATCAAAACCTCCGCATTTGTCTATTTGAACATTAAATGGGGCAGATTGGCAACTAGAAAATTTGAGGAACCGGGACAAGGTAAGATAGTAGGGGCGATCAAGGAGGTTTAGGGTAGCCTGACCGGGAACCATTCACCTCTTGATTATGCGATCGCCTGTATTTTAGAGACCCGTTACCGCTATAAGACCATCACACTATGATTGTTGCACTACTCTATCTCGCTTTAGGTGGACTCTACCTGGTTGTCGTTCCCTTGGTCACATACTTTTACCTCAAACAGCGCTGGTATGTCGCTAGCTCCTTTGAGCGTAGCTTTATGTACTTCCTCGTCTTCTTCTTCTTCCCTGGATTAATCCTGTTTAGTCCCTTCCTGAACTTCCGTCCCAAAAAGCGTCAGATCCAAGCTTAATCACAAATGCGACGAATTGATGCGATCGGAATTGCCATCGGCGTGTTTGCGGCTGGTGGTATTATGTATTTCCTCTTACAGGTTGCTGGTTTGGACGAGGTAAAAGCCGGGATTTGGAGCCAAGCCCTCTTAGTCGGCGGTTTACTCGGCTGGGTACTCACG
Organism: Coleofasciculus sp. E1-EBD-02; assembly: GCF_040218245.1. NCBI lineage: Bacteria > Bacillati > Cyanobacteriota > Cyanophyceae > Coleofasciculales > Coleofasciculaceae > Coleofasciculus > Coleofasciculus sp. E1-EBD-02. The sequence continues at coordinate 9,976 of NZ_JAVJQN010000172.1, forward strand.
TATCTGTTCCGAGTGGGATCTCATAAGATGACCTATAACCAGCAACTGAAAGAGTACGAGGATGCTGTCTTGCAAAAGCGCCTCGAAGAGATGACCCCAGAAGAACTTGCTCAGTTACAAGCTGAATTGGAACAAGAGTCTGAATAAATCAGCCAATGACCAATGACCAATGACCAATGACCAATGACCAATGACCAAAATTTCCCAGTGCTTCGAGACTCTACGCCAACGCTCTGAATGCGCCTTTATTCCCTTTATCACAGCAGGTGACCCGGATTTAGTCACCACGGCTCAAGCTTTGCGAGTCCTTGACAAATCAGGGGCGGATATAATAGAGCTAGGTGTGCCGTATTCCGATCCCTTGGCTGATGGTCCCACGATTCAAGCGGCGGCGACACGAGCATTGAAACGGGGGGTAAGATTGGATGATGTCCTCGCGATCGCGCAGGAAGTAACCCCCGATCTAAGCGCACCGATTATTCTATTTACCTATTACAACCCAATTCTCAATCGGGGAATTGAAGTCTTTTTAAAACAAATTGCTGCTGCTGGAATCGCCGGGTTAGTGGTGCCGGATTTACCCTTAGAGGAAGCCGAATCGCTGATTCAGCCTGCGACTGAGATTGGCATCGAAGTGGTTTTGTTAGTTGCACCCACCAGTCGGAAAGCTAGAATTGACGCGATCGCAAAAAAATCCCAGGGCTTCATTTACCTGGTTAGTGTTACAGGCGTCACCGGGATAAGAAGCCAAGTTGCATCCAGTGTCCCCGATTTACTCGAGGAAATGCGGGCAGTAACAGACAAACCCATCGGAGTCGGTTTCGGTATCTCCCAACCCGAACAAGCGCGACAGGTGAAACAGTGGGGTGCAGATGCAGTAATTGTGGGGAGTGCTTTCGTGAAGCGTTTAGCCGAAGGAACCCCGACTGAAGGATTAAAAGCGATTGAGGAGTTTTGTCAATCCCTCAAGTCAGCGATTAAGTAGGTGGACACAATCTAAACTTAAAGGTGGTGATCGTCATTTGTCATTTGTCCTTGGTCATTTGTAATCGAACAGTGATCAATTACGAAGTACCTAGACATAAATTCTGTACGCTGTACTAAGAATGTTAAGGATTCTCCAACCCTTACTATTGCCTATTGTCTATTCCCTATTGCCTTTCCCCACCACAAAACTTATTCAGCAACCCCTACTGATGGTTAACCTTCCCACTCAAACTGACCCCCCCCTTTCACCTCGGCAAACCTTACCCACGATGTATGATTTACCGAGTGACAACCCGGAGGAACCTGGATTGCCAGACGAGTTTCATTTTTTACAACCCTTATT
>NZ_JAVJQN010000173.1:0-10225 GCF_040218245.1 Coleofasciculus sp. E1-EBD-02
GTTTTGTTCACAGAGCCATCTAAACAAGTCAAATCCGAATCTCGCCAATCGGTCTTTGTGAGCAACCACAAGGCGTTTGACATCTCCTGACATGACTCGTCCCAATACGGCAAGCATCTTTTTGCGTTTGAAGTTAAGCCCCAAACCCCACACTCTACACCCCGTCTACAGAGTTCCAACCTCGACGCAATAGCAGAGAGTTGCTAACTACAGTCACTGAACTAAATGCCATCAGTGCGCCAGCTACAGCCGGATTAAGAGCGATACCAAATCCAGGTAGCAGTACACCAGCCGCTACGGGAATACCCAACGTGTTATATCCCAACGCCCAGAAGAGATTTTGGCGAATTTTGTTAAAGGTAGCGCGAGACAGTTTAATCGCCTGGACAATATCCAGCAAGCCGCCAGCTTGGGGGCTAGTCGCGCTCGGTTGCATGAGAATAATCCCCGCCGTTTCCCGGGCAACATCTGTTCCCGCTTGCAGGGCGATGCCAACATCAGCTTGGGCTAAGGCTGGACCGTCGTTAATTCCATCTCCAACCATGGCGATGCAGTTTCCCTGGGTTTGCAGTTGGGCGATCGCGGCGGCTTTGCCATCGGGACGGATACCTGCCATAACGTTGGCTGGATCAATGGCAAGGTGTTGCGCCACTATCACGGCGGCATTGGGTTGATCTCCGGTTAGCAGCATCACGCGCAGTCCCATCGCCTGTAGCTGTTCTACGGTGGTTTTGGCATCGGGTTTCGGTAAATCGGTTAGGGCAATGAGTCCAGCCAATTCTCCATCTACGGCTAAATACACCACGGTTTTCCCGACAGCCGCTAAGTTTTGAGCCTGTGCTTGGGCGGTATCACTAATAGTTACGTCTTGCTGACGTAACCAATCTTCATTCCCCAGTAATACCCGTTGATTGTCCACTAGGGCAGATATTCCTAATCCGGCTTCGGTATAAAAATCCTTGGCGGCTAATAGAGGTAACTCTTGTTGTGCTGCTGCTGTACAAATCGCTTCTCCGAGGGGATGAGTTGTGCCTCGTTCGGCTGCGGCGGCAAGTTGAAGGAGTTTTGAGTGACCAGATATGCCATTATTCGTCTGTAGGGGCGGGTTTAGGAAATTCGCGCCAGCTATTGAGGATAAGCTTTGTTCAAAACCAGCCCTGACCGAGCTTTCACTGTACACCTCGGCTCCTGTGCCCCCCGTCTCCCCATCTTCCTCCTCTGCCCATTCCTCAATAGACAGACAATCGGTTACAGTGGGTTTCCCTTGGGTCAAAGTGCCTGTTTTGTCAAAGACGATGGTATCGAGTTGATGGACTCGTTCTAAGATGTCACCCCCCTTAATCAGTAAGCCCCGTTCTGCCCCTAAACTGGTGCCGACTAGAATCGCTGTCGGGGTTGCCAATCCCAAGGCACAGGGACAGGCGATCACTAATACCGCGATCGCTAATTTTAAGCTCAAGAGTAAGGGTGAGGTTGAATCACCCATCAGGGAGTCTCCTTCACCGAGAACCTGAGTCCAGATTTTTGTCCCCACCAGATCCCAAAACAGGAAGGTGAAGGTGGCGATTGTCAATACCCCATACGTAAAATATCCGGCAACTTTATCGGCTAAATTCTGCACCGGGGCTTTCCGCGTTTGCGCTTCTTCCACCAGGGCGACAATTTGCGCTAACGTGGTTTCCTGTCCAATGCGCGTCGCTTGAATTGCGATCGCACCGGATTGATTTAATGTGCCAGCCGCAACCGGATCACCGGGTTGCTTGAGAACAGGTAAGGGTTCCCCCGTCAACATTGACTCATCCACCGACGACTGACCCGCCACCACTTCGCCATCAACGGGTATTTTTTCTCCCGGCAAAACCCGCAACCATTCGCCCACGCGAACTTGTTCCACGGGAATCTCGATCCCCAGTTCTGTCGCTGTGGGGGCGGATTTACCAATTAACCGGGCTACCTTGGGTTTCAGTGCCAATAATGATTCATAAGCGGCGGATGCCTGACGCCTTGCCCGTTGTTCCAAAGTCCGTCCTAGCAGGATAAAGCCGAGTAACATCACGGGTTCATCAAAGAAGCATTCCCAACCCAATTGAGGCAAGAATAATGCGGCACAGCTAGCCCCATAAGCCGCCAAGGTTCCCAATCCTACCAAGGTATTCATATTCGGGGTTTGATGCCGCAATCCGCGCCAGCCATCGCTGATAATTGGACGCCCAGGTCCTAGCAGGGCTAAGGTTGCCAATCCCCAGTGAAACCAGATCGTGCTAAACACGGGTAGCATTGGTCCATTCAACCAATGACCGATATGTCCGATGGTTGAGAGAATGACCAGAACCCCAGCAATTATTAATTGCCGCAGTTGTTCCTTTGCCTCTTGTTCATGACGTTGAGTCGGGGTGAGGCGTTCTTCTGAGGTTTCCCCGGCTTGGGAGTCACGGGGTTGGGAGGGAAACCCGGTTGCGGTTAATTTTTCCGCTAGGGTGGCGGGATCAGCCTGACCGACTTCATACTCAACCACAGCCACTTCTGTAACCAAGTTAACCTGGGCGGAAATAACTCCGGGTTGCTGTTCTAGCTGTCGTTCTACCGCACTGACACAGCCTGCACATTTCATTCCTCCAACATCTAGCGTCATTTGCTCAATGGTTGGGGTGGGGATATCGACGGCTTTTTCGGGAGAAATTTGCATAGATGTTTTTAATACAGACAGGTCTTTCGATGCCTGAATGCTGAGTTTTGTTAATACGTCTCTTTAATGATAATGATAAGGATTATTTTGCCAATGCGCTCTGCCACTGGCAAATATCATATTTTGATGACAATGCCGATGATCGGTTGGAGGTTTGAGGTGTGTTTTTGATGGGATCGGGAGGTGTTATGTTTTTCCCTATCCGGTGGCAGTTAAATAAGCCTTTTCGGATCACTACAACCCTTGATATTCCGTAGGTGGGCATTGCCCACCAGCCTCATCTGAGCGTGCCATTCGTCTTAAGTCGCCTGCTTAACAGCCAAGCTCTTCTTTTAGCTTGCGCTTCAAGTCATCAGAAATAAATAGTCCACTGATCTCCTTTTTAAGAGCCTCTAAGGTTTCTCCCTTTTCCTGGCGATCTTGATATACGCCCACCAGTAAAGCTTCCAGCCCAAATTTAGATAAGGCATCGGTAGCTATGCCTATTACTCCCAGGAACATGATGCCTCCAATCATTCCTCCTGGTCCGAGCATTGCTAAGGCGGCTGTGATTGCCGCTGCTCCTGTAAAACCCGTGGTAGCCATTGCAATCAGGAGAATAACTCCTGGGAATCCTAGTGCCGCAATTTTTCTAACAGCTTCGTCCATTTGATTACTCCTTTGTTATGATTTACGCTTTCTAGGTCTTTTTACCTCTAAACTAGCTGATTCAGGTGAGTGATTACCTCAGCAATAGCTGCTATAGACTATTGCGCTATTTGGCGGATGCTATATAAATATTTGTTGAGTTATCGAAGGCATAAGCTAATTTGGGTTCACAGAATCTTTACTCATGTTTATCTCAGCTTTATGGCATTAACCCTTCTTACAACAGATACTAAATATAGCTTTGATAATGACAAAATATTGAGGAGAACCGAAATTGCTAGAAGCTATCGACAATGCGAAAGAATCCGCAACTTGTGCAGCAATTGGTGCAGTTGTTGGTGCAGTTGCCTATCACCAAACCGGAGCAGCAGGTTTAGCAATTGCAGGAGGAGCTTATCCGGTTGGTTTAGCTGCATTTACGGGTGCTGGTGCAGTGGCTGGACTGGCAGTTCATGGTGCGACAAAGGAAGCCGCCAAAAACCTAAAAGAAGCTGCCACATTTGCAACAGTTGGTGCAGTTGCTGGTGGAACTGTGTACCATCAAACCGGAGCAGCAGGTTTGGCAATTGCAGGAGGAGCTTATCCGGTTGGTTTAGCTGCATTTGTAGGTACTGGTGCAGTAGCTGGGTTAGCAGCTTTTAGCATGAAAAAGTCCGTTGTTAGATGAATTGTGGTTCTGACGAAATATGGGTTTTCCGGACTTAGTGGGCTAAACTATCAGCTTTAATGAACCAGAAAGCTTGCCACACAATGATTGCCGCTTTTCACCGCCTCAAAACTCTCTTGAAATCCGGGTAAAATTGGTTAAAGCTATTGCTGTCCCATGTTCCGGCAAATCAAACTAACAATTTAGCACACTAACTACGGAAGACCCGTTCTTTTAAATCACTACACGCGGGAGTCGGTGCTTAAAGCCACAAAGGATTTCCCAGGATATTGTGTTTAACGATATCGCCCAGTCATCCACAGAGATTTGCCTGTCCCCGTCTCGTCCAATTAGGGTGACGATTTCACCAACCTGTAAATCGGGAATATTACTCACATCCAACATCAGTTGATCCATGGTAATCGCCCCAATTTGGGACACCCGTTGACCCCGAATTAATCCGGTCATTTTATTGGAGAGATTCCGGGGAACGCCATCGGCGTAACCGATACCCACTACAGCTAGACGTAGCTGTTTTTGTGTCCTGAATGTATAGCCATAACTCACCCCCGTCCCCGCAGGTATTGTTTTCACTTGAGTGACCCGCGTTTTGACTTGCATGACGGGTTTTAGGTTGACGTTTGGGTGTAAATGGGGTGCAGGATAGAGTCCATAAATCGCTAATCCGACTCGAACCCAATCGTAATGCAAAGCGGGGTCAGTTAATGTGGCGGCGGAGTTAGCTAAGTGTAAGCAGGGTGGGACAATATTCGCAGCATGAAGTTCGGCAATAGCCGCTTCAAATCGCTGATGCTGTAGTTTCATCACCGTGGGATCTGGACTATCTGCTGTGGCTAAATGGGAATAGACACTGGCTAGTTCTAAATGGGGTAATCGCTGGATTAATTGGACAAACTCTGTGGCTTGTTGCCAAGGCATTCCTAAGCGAGACATCCCGGTATCGATATTGAGATGAACCGATAAGGGGGTTTGACTACGACTCAGGGTATCGGAAAAAACCAAAGCCTGTTGGGGTGTACAGAGGGTGGGTTGTAAATGCCAATGCGCGATCGCACGCACTTGTTCGGGGGTATTGGTTGCGCCTAAAATCACGATGGGCGCGTCAATTCCCGCTTCTCGCAGTTGAATCCCTTCTTCTACTGTGGCGACACATAATCCATAAGCGCCTGTGGCAAGTGCGGTTTGGGCAACCCTGATCGCACCATGTCCGTAGGCGTCTGCTTTCACCACCGCCATGAGTTGGGTTTTGGCAGATAAAAGCTGTTTTAATTGGTTTAGGTTATGGGCAAGTGCCGCGCGATCGATTTCTACCCAAGTGCGTTCGGTTAATCCGCCGGAGACTTCCCATAAATTGGGCATAAACCCATCGGTGGGGATGAGTTCTTGCATTATTCCTCCACTCCTCTATCACTACTGAAATGCCACACAGCCTAGCATACGAGGTGGGGGAGGGATATGGGACAATCAGATGTGAAGTACCCTGCTATCGCTGAAGGTGAGGACTTTCGCGATTACTGGACTGACACAGCTAAAATTGTGGAATAGATTTGACGTTTAACCCTGAATTTCGACAGGCTCAATTGCCGCGAAGTCGAAGGGTTAAACCGGGCGCACGCCATGCGCCCCTACAATGCTAATCCACCAATTAAGGTGTGCCACGCCACTACGTTAAGGTTTCCGGTGACTTATCGTTTTGAGTTTAATCTTTACCAGCGCCAATTTCGACATCCCCTAACCACTCATCATGGCATCTGGAAAGTACGCGAGGGGATTATCCTGCGTTTGGTGGATGAAAAGGGGCGAGTGGGTTGGGGAGAAATTGCCCCACTTCCTTGGTTTGGTTCTGAAACCTTAGAACAAGCCTTAACCTTTTGTCAGCAGTTCCCGTCTCAGATTACATCAACCGATATTTTCTCGATTCCGGCTGAATTTCCCGCCTGTCAGTTTGGCTTTGAGTCAGCGTGGGATGGGTTAGTCGCAAGGAATGGGGAAGATAAGGGAGAGAGTCGTATTGAAACAGAAAAAACAAGCCTATCGTTACCCAATTCGTCGCTGAAATACAGTTATCTTTTGCCCACTGGAGAAGCCGCGTTAACCTCTTGGCAGGAAGGTTGGCAACAGGGCGATCGCACGTTTAAATGGAAAATTGGTGTAACCTCGATGGAGTCGGAACTGAGGTGGTTTGAACAATTGGTTCAAGCCTTACCCCCATCGGCTCAATTACGCTTAGATGCGAATGGGGGACTTACACAGCATCAAGCTCAACAATGGTTAAAGGTATCAGATCAGGCGGGAATTGTCGAGTTTCTGGAACAACCCTTGCCACCAGAGGAATTTGCCGCACTCAGGGCAATCCAAGATCAGTATAAAACAGCGATCGCCCTTGATGAATCCGTTGCTACGTTGAACCAACTCAAAACCTGTTACCAGCAGGGATGGCGAGGAATCTTTGTGATTAAAGCGGCGATCGCCGGATCTCCAACACAACTCCGACAATTTTGTCAAGCCCACGATATCGACGTGGTTTTCTCCTCCGTCTTTGAAAGTGCGATCGCAAGAATAGCGGTTCTCAATTTAGCTGTAGAATTATCTCATCCCCATCGGGCAGTTGGGTTTGGAGTTAATCACTGGTTTGTCTAAGTGGATGGGCGTTTCAATTCTGTATTGCCTGTTGCCTATTCCCTATTCCCTTTGAGAAATTTAGAATCACAATTCAACGGCTCAACAGCTTATGATTCAAGTCAAAACTAAACAACCCGAAGGACCCAAAGCCCCCAAATGGTGGCAAAAAATTCAGTGGATTACTAAGCCGCTGGATTACATGGATGCAGCAGGGCAACACTATGGTGATATTTTCAATGCCCCTGTTATTGGCAATCATTCCTGTATGTTGTTTGTCAGTCATCCCCAAGCCCTACAACAGATTTTCACCAACGATACCAAGCAATTTACAGCTCCTCCAGATAGGCTTTTGCAGCCAATTGTTGGAGATCATTCAATATTTGTGTTAGAAGGCGATCGCCATCGCCGGGAACGCAAACTCTTAATGCCACCGTTTCACGGCGAACACATCCGAACTTATGGGCAACTTATCTGTGACCTAACGGATAAGGTAATGCAGCAGGTGCGTCCCGGTCAAATCTTTGTGGCTCGTTCTCTAGCTCAAGAAATTTCTTTAGAAGTTATCTTAAATGCTGTTTTTGGTATTCATGATCCAGAGCGATTTGGTCAACTGAAAGGGCTAATTGCTAGCATGATGGATCAATTTAAATCTCCCTTCACATCAGGATTACTTTTTTTTCCAGCCCTACAGAAAGATTGGACACCTTGGGGTGAATTCCGTCGTTTAAAGCAGCAAATTAGTCAGCTACTCTATGCAGAAATTCGAGAGCGCCGTCAACAGAAAGACTCTTCGGGTTCAGATATTCTCACCCTACTGTTATCGGCAGAGGATGAAGAAGGTAAACCCATGACAGATGAAGAATTGCATGATGAATTGTTTACTTTATTAGTAGCTGGTCACGAAACTACCGCTACTGCGATCGCGTGGGCGCTGTATTGGGTTTATCGATCGCCTGATGTGCAAAACAAGCTGTTGCAGGAATTGGACTCTCTCGGTCAACAAGCAGACCCTGTGGACATTGCTCGTTTATCTTATCTCACAGCCGTGTGCCAGGAAAGCTTGCGGATTTATCCTGTGGCTGTCTTAACTGTACCGAGAGCCGTGAAAGAACCTGTTGAACTGATGGGATATCAGCTACAACCAGGAACCCGAGTTTATGGCTGTATTTATTTAACTCATCATCGCCAGGATTTATATCCAGAATCTCATCAATTTAAGCCAGAACGCTTTTTAGAACGCAAGTTTTCTCCCTATGAGTTTTTCCCCTTCGGCGGTGGGACACGTCGCTGTATTGGTGAAGCTTTGGCATTCTTTGAAATGAAATTAGTCCTTGCCAAAATTGTGTCTCAGTATCAACTAACTCTGGCACAGCAGCAACCTGAGCAACCTCAGCGACGGAGCGTAACCCTAGCGCCTAGCACGGGTGTAAGGTTAATTATGCAAGGTAGGAGATAGGGGAACCAGGGTATTGGTAGGGGCGGGTTTAGGGATTAATTTTGGTTTTTTCCCCTAACTGAAATGCGAAACCCGCCCTAAATTTTGGTTGGGGTGGGTTTAAGGAAATGAATTCTATTTTAATCGATATAAAACAGCGAAATAATGATTGGCTTATTGGTTTTGACAATAAGCAATTCAAAGAAATAAATCAGAAATTATTTGATCAATTTTCTAACTTATCTCTATGTAAAACCATTCCTAAGATTATTCTGGCTGAATCTAACCCTTGGCGATTCCTTGCTGCATTGAGTGCCGCTATTACTGCCAATTGTTCAGTATTTTTGGGCAATCCCAACTGGACACAACCGGAATGGCAGCAGGTTTTAGCATTAGTTCAACCCGATTTAATTTGGGGAGATTTGTCACGGGTGATTCGTCAAGAGTCATTCGTCCAAGATAAGGGACAAGGGATAATCAAGACGGAACCGACAATGGGTGTCACTGAATTGGGCGTTTGTAGTCAGCGCTTTAGCGCTGATGGCACTAAAGTGCCTACTACGAACGCTGATGGCACTAAAGTGCCTACTACGAACGCTGATGGCACTAAAGTGCCTACTACGAACGCTGATGGCACTAAAGTGCCTACTACGAACGCTGATGGCACTAAAGTGCCTACTACGAACCCTGGAATAATGATTCCTACAGGGGGTTCATCGGGTAAGATTCGCTTCGTGATGCACAGTTGGGATACTTTAATGGCGTCGGTGCGAGGGTTTCATCAGTATTTTGACCAAAAGCCAGTGAACTCCTTCTGTGTCTTGCCTGTGTATCATGTGAGTGGGTTGATGCAATTTCTGCGATCGCTAACCACAGGAGGACAGTTTGCTAGTCTACCCTTTAAAGAGGTGGTGGCGGGGAAGGGACGAGAGATTGACCCAAGGGATTTTTTTATTTCCCTAGTTCCAACTCAATTACAACGCTTACTCCGTGCGAATGCAGCAAATTGGTTATCCCAGTTTCACACGGTTTTGTTAGGTGGTGCGCCAGCTTGGGAGTCTCTCTTAACTGAGGCGAGACAACAGGGTATTCGTTTAGCGCCAACTTATGGAATGACAGAAACGGCGTCTCAAGTGGTTACTCTTAAACCAGACGCATTTCTAGCAGGGAATAATAGTTGCGGTCAAGTTCTCCCTCACGCCCACGTTACCATTCGCAGTACAACCGGGGAATTTTTGGGGACGCATCAAATCGGAATTGTCACGATTGCAGCAGAGTCTTTGGCATTGGGTTACTATTCTTCAGGAGATAAGGAAGGTGTAGAGTTAACTCAAAACCATGTCCTTGAGCGCAGCGAAAGAGGAATCAGGGCGAGTTTTGAGGAAACCACTGGCGCGAATCAAACCTCGCCCCTACAGACGAATAATGGCGCATTTCTACACTTCCCCAATCACCAATCCCCAAGCGCCAATAGTCATGCAACGCCTGATAAAATCCCAACGCTGCAATCCGATGATTTGGGATTTTTTGATGAGCAGGGATATCTAACCATTGTCGGACGGCACAGTCATAAAATCATTAGCGGAGGTGAAAATATTTTCCCAGCCGAAGTCGAGGCGGCTATTTTAGCCACCCAATTAGTGCGTGATGTGTGTGTGATTGGCATACCGCATAATTATTGGGGTCAAGCCGTTACAGCGGTTTACGTTCCTTGTGCATCGGACGTTTCTGTGGATATTTTAAAAGCCGCACTGATCAATGACTTAAGCAGGTTTAAGCAGCCTAAATATTGGGTTCCTGTTGAACAATTACCCCGCAATGAGCAAGGAAAAGTGAATTATGAATCTGTTAAAACAACGGCTTTAGAATTTTTGCCTAGGGCTGAACCCGACAGCAAGCCCTAAATAGGGTCTGCTGAATAAGTCTGGTGGAGGGGGTAGGGAGCAGGGGGAGCAGGGGGAGCAGGGGGAGCAGGGGGAGCAGGGGAAGCAGGGGGAGCAGGGGGAGCAGGGGGAGCAGGGGGAGCCTGACAGGTGTAGGTTTTTTACTTTAGGGTGGGGACAAGACAAGGAGGACAAGGAAGGAAAGTAGACCAGGAAGAGAAGAATTGTATAGTTCAAGACGTATTTAGGGAAAAAGATTGTCGTGGAAATAAACCATTCAAGGA
>NZ_JAVJQN010000261.1:0-7725 GCF_040218245.1 Coleofasciculus sp. E1-EBD-02
GCTAAATGCGTTTCGGGATAATCAGACGCAAATTATTGTCTCCACCACAGTAATTGAGGTAGGGGTAGATGTCCCCAATGCGACGGTGATGATGATTGAAAATGCGGAACGGTTTGGCTTGTCGCAGTTGCACCAATTACGGGGGCGCGTGGGACGCGGTTCCCATCAATCCTATTGTTTATTAATGAGTGGGTCAAAAACCGATACAGCGCGTCAGCGTTTGGGGGTGTTGGAACAGTCTCAGGATGGCTTTTTTATCTCGGAAATGGATATGCGGTTTCGGGGTCCTGGGGAGGTATTGGGGCGGCGTCAGTCGGGATTGGCGGATTTTGCCTTAGCCAGTTTGGTGGAAGACCAAGAGGTGTTGAATTTGGCAAGAGATGCGGCGGAGAAGATTGTGCTTGAGGATAAGGCGTTGGAGAGTTTGCCGTTGATGAAGGAAGAGTTAGACTATCGATATTCTAAGTTAATGGGTGGGGCGATTTTAACCTAATGTAGAGACGTTGCATGCAACGTCTCTATATAAATGATGCGTCCTAACCGCTATAGCGATTACTATAATTCTGCTATGGTGTTGGATTTCACTATCGTTCAACCCAACCTACTGGACTGACACAGCTAAAATGGTGGAATAGATTTTACCATTGAATCGGGCGCAAGTCTTTGCGCCCCTACGGTTTTGCGGCTAATGCTTAATTCATCAAATAAGGTGTGCCACGCCACTACGATTTATGGGTCTTCCGTAGTTAGTGTGCTAAATTGTTAGTTTTATTTGCCAGAATATTGGACAGCAATAGCTTTAAACATTTTCACCCAAATCCCAATTCTTTTTGAGGCAGTTAAAAGCTACAGTCCTTGTGTGGCAAGCTTCCTGATTCATTAAAGCTGATAGTTTAGCACACTAAGTCCGGAAGACCCAGATTTCTGAGAACTAATTCCGTCGCACAGATCGCGATCGCTCTCCTCAAGACTAGGGTTATTCTGGAGATAATCCTGTAGGCGATCGCAACTACGCTCAATGAGCTGATTGGGCTGCAAAAGCTCCACATTCCAGAGAATCACGGTGTTATTATCAATCGCCGAGGCAATGAGTTCACTCTCAGATTTAAATCTCACCTGCCAATCCAAATCCCTTGGTCCTGACAGGGTATGAAGCAACTCACCGTCTCGATTCCAGAGTTTGACAGTTTTGTCTTTACTCATTGTGGCAATAATTTTACCATTGGGGCTGAACGCTACTCCGTTAACCTCAGCGGTATGATCGTCTAAGGTTTCTAGTAACTCACCGTCTCGATTCCAGAGTCTAGCTGTCTTGTCTTTACCGACTGTGGCAATAATATTACCATCCCGGCTGAACGCGACTCCGTTAACTTCACCGCTATGCCCGTTTAGGATTGCCAGTGGCTTGCCTTCTCGATTCCAGAGTATACCCTCGTCATCCCAACTCGCCGTAGCAATCAGTGTACCGTCTGGGCTAAACGCTATTCCCTGAACCTGATCCCGATGCCCTTTCAAGGTATCTACCGAAGTGCCATCGAGTTTCCAGAGTTTGACAGTCTTATCCTTATTTGCCGTGGCGAGGATTTGGTTATCGCGGCTAAAAGCGAGGCTGTTAATCTCCTCCGTCTGACCGAATAGAGTGGCTAGAGGAGTGCCGTCAGCCTGCCAAATTTTTACCGTATCGTCGAAACTTGCTGTGGCTATGAGTGTACCATCGGGGCTAAAAACAACTTTGTAGACGCCCGACTGATGCCCTTTTAGAGTTTTTTCCAAAGTGCCATCCGTTTTCCAAACTTTGACAGTGCCGTCTTCACTCGCTGTCGCAATCCTCTGATTATCAGGACTGAAATCTATACGATAGATCTCCTCAGAATGATTTTTGAGGATTCTTTTGTTCAAGCTTGTATCATGCTTCCAGAGTTTGACCGTGTTGTCTTGACTTGATGTGGCGATCATCTCACCATAAGGTCCAAACTCTACGCCAAAAACTCCATCGGTATGCCCTTCCAGGGTTTCCAGTAATATACCCTCTTTTGTACTCCAGAGTTTAATCGTCTGATCCCAACTTGTCGTCGCAATTCTCTTGCCATCCGGGCTAAAATCGACTCGAATGACCCGATTAGTATGATCGTTTAGCCTATAACGTAATGTACCATCAATGTTCCAGAGTTTCGCTGTATTATCCCGACTTACAGAGGCAATCATTTGACCATCGGGACTAAATGCCACTCCAAAAACGCGATCGCTATGGCTTTTGTCTTCTTTCAAGGTTTCATCTCTTAGGGTACGGAATGATTTGTCATCCGTCGTTCTCCAAAGTTTGACCGTCCCATCCCAACTCGCTGAAGCAATGATCTGACCCTTGGGACTGAACGCTATTGTGTCAACCACATCTTCATGTCCTGTCAGGGTTTTAAGCAACTTACCATCTTTAATTCTCCACAGTTTGATGGTTTTATCCCCACTTGCCGTGGCAATCATTTTACCATCGCGGCTAAAATCTACACCAAAAACTCCATCATTATGTCCTGTAAATGTACGTACTAGAGTGCCATCTAACGTCCAGAGTTTGACTGTATTGTCAAAACTTGCCGTGGCAATCATTTTACCATCGGGACTAAAAGCTAAGCTATTAATTTTCTCCTCATGTTTAATTTTCTCCTCATCTTTTCCATCCTCATCTTTTTCGCGGGTAGGAATCAACTTACCATCAAGCTGCCAAAGTTTGACTGTATGGTCAAAACTTGCTGTGGCGATGGTCTTACCATCCGGGCTGAAAGCAACTTGGATGACTGCATCCTTATGACCTTCGAGACTGTTGTATTCTTGATACTCTTTAAATCCCGAAACTGCCCGTTGTAGCATCTGTTCAACGTCCAGTTTGATTTCTGCTGGGGATTGACCTAAGTTTAATAGGCTTGGCTGCTCTAACTTTGGTAGGCGTTGCCATGCCCAAACCGCTTCTTTGAGTGCATCCAGTTCTTGATGAGTGGCAAAGAGTGTTTCTGATTTTTCAATGGTCTGTTCAATTTCAGCGATTTCTTTCTTATGGCTTTGGTATTGTAGCCCCAATAATACGACGAGAAAAGAGATCCCGCCTATTGCCATTAGTCCTCGCTGAATTCGCAGTTTTTGCTGCAAAACTTTATTAAGCTGGGCTTGAGTGCGTTCTAGCTTCCTCCGTTCTTGCTCTCGTTCTTCTCGCTCTTTTTGGATTTCAACTAATAAACCAGTGATTTTTTGTTTGCGGACAAAGGAAGCTAAATAGTCATGAACTAGCTGATAATATTGAGTGGAATGGAGTCGCAACATTACCACTAATCCTGATTCCACTAGAATACTTAATACTAAACTGAGTCGATCAGCTTCTGCTGTGCTGCTTTCTGAAAATAGCTCTTTCTTTAAATTTGTTAAACTTTTTAGCCGATGATAATCATCCTCATCGTTCAACAATTCAAATACTCCTTTCCTTAAATTATCAATAGTTTTCAGGGGTCTAGGATTATTCTCATCGGTTAACAAAAACAGGACTAATTCAGCAATACTCTCGTTTTCCCGTCCACAGTCTTTAATTACATCTTCTAAGTAGCGTTGCACCAGTTTTCCTTTGTATTTAGGCTTCTGGTACTTAGCTAGAGTTGTGATGTCATAAGTACAGAGTTGAGCGCCCATAATCTGTAACTCAATCGGACGAACTTCTCCAAGGGGTTCATTGTGATCTAGCTCCTTCACCAGTTCATCAATTAAAGCTTCCTCCATAGAAAACTGAGAACTTTGGGTAAGTTTCAGAAAAATAGACTTGGTTTCTCGTGGCGAAAAGTTACCAACATAGTAAAGAATATTTTTCGATAAAATATCATTGTTGATTGCGTCAATAGGATTTTTCCGAGACCCTTGCAACAACAAGTGCAAATACTCTTCTCGTAAAGAAATAACGACTTTTACAGACGAACAATTTAGGCAGTCTCGCCAAAATCCAAAAAAATCTTGACATTCCCTAGGATTTGAGCAAACAAAGAAAAACTCTTCAAGTTGGTCAAAAATGATAACAGTAAGCAAATTACTCTGTTCATTTTCTTTGAGTTGTTCAAGAAGTTCGCCTAGCGAACCCCCATGTTCTACACTCAGGCTAGTTTTAACGCCTGCTACTACCAAAGTCCTAGCGATACGTTTCCCTAATTCTCTCTGCCAATTGGTATAAGTTCTCAACGTAACAGATAAAACCTTACGAGTACCAATCATCGTCTGTTTGAGGGCAGGAACTAACCCAGCTTCCACCATTGAACTTTTACCCACCCCTGACGGACCATAAATGATAATAAGTTTGTGGCAGGTGTCGCCAATCCACTCAATTAGCTTTTTAATATTTTTATCTCGACCAGAAGCGAAAATTTCTTCAGCAACAGAGGGCAAATTTTTATGTTGATTTAGCGCCAGCTTTGCTTGTCGTTCGGCTTTTAATTGTCCCGCGCCGATGAATGCCCGGAAACCAAATTGATGCTCAATTGAGTAGCGATATTTTTTAACCTGAAACGCTTCTAAATACTGACCTTGATCAAAGTATAATGAGCGTAATTCCTCAAGCATCTGAATGTAGAGTTGTGGATTTTCCCCCGCATCACTTGCCTTGGCTTTTTCTAAGCAACCAATGGCTTCCTCAAACTGTCCTATCTGCCCCAGGCTTCGTGCCAGAATCAGCAGATACCAGCATTGATCCTGGTGCTGTTCAGCAGGGAGAGTATCCAGAATGTGTAGTGCTTTCTCTGCTAACTCTTTTGCCTGAGCCGAATTTTGCCCTTGTAGAGCAACGTGCGCCAAAAATCCATAATCTTGGGCAAGCTGCACGCTTGTACCATGGGTTTCATGTAATCGCTGGGATTTTTCTGCTAATTTTTGGAGTTCATCCCATTGTTCCAAATATTGCAGGACTTGGCATAGCTGATTGATAAACCGAGCAACTAAATCGCCACGTTGTACCTGCTCAAAAAGATGCAAACAGTCTTCAAAATTAGATCGCGCCGTCTGCCAATACTCAAAACGTTTGGAGCGCTCCAGTTGCGCCTGACGCTCATGACACAACCCGATATAAAACAGTAATACCGCCTGTCGCAGCCGATGATTATTTTGTTGCCAAAATGAAAGGCTTGTTTTATAATCAGCTAAAGCCTTGTCTAGGCGATCATTTGCGTAGTCATCTCGACCCCGAACAAATTGTAAGCAAGCTTTTAAATCGGGAGTTAATGTCTGATTACAATAGTCTAAATCTCTCAACGCGGCATCCAGTTCCCAGGGATAGCGGGAACCGAAAATTGTCTCATTACTCAGAAAACTCTCGGCACCCTTATCCAAAACCGAGGCAAATAGGCGATCGCTTTCTTGTCGCAGCACCTTCAGCAGTTCATCAGTAGCGATCGCAAATCCTGTGTGCTTTGCCCAACTTTCGATATCGGGGACTAGGCGAATCAATTTCGGCACGATCTGATCATTGACCCAGAGGATTAGCGGGAAGGGACAATACTTGCGAAACTCTTCCCGCACTCGGTTCATTGAAATCAGTAGAGCATCAATATCCTGAACTGACTCTAAGCCTAAAACCATAACCGCCGCAGGTTTTTCTTCTGCCAACTCCTGTTGAATGTGGGAGTAGAGTTGATTCACATCGGGTTGGAGAATAATTTCTCGGATCTCAACGGAGCAGATTTGGTGAAGTTGCTGCACCAGCCGCTTCCTTAAATTAGTGTAGTTGCAGCGAGCCAACATCAGGGAAAATCGCCCTTGAGACATGGTAATCGCCCAAGCGAGTTCCTGCAAAGACTTTTGATTATTGACCTCCGGTTGTGCTGAACAAGACAGTTGGCTCATTGCTTCAATTCCTCCGCATCTGCCAAAATTGGATTGATCGCAAACCAAGACCCTTCTTTGTCGCAATATTCATACACGAACATGCTGCGAATCAGCGTTTCGTATCCATCATCACCAGCCGTTTTTTTCTCTTGCACAACTCGGCGCAGTAAGTCCCACTCATCATCTGTGACTGCTAATTTCCGCCCGTTGCGAACTTCTTGAATCACCTCTTCCAAACTGTTACGGGAAATAGGTAATCCCATCTCCTTTTGGATAGAGTTGTTCAACAGCCGTAGCAAATTCCGCACATGACCACCACTGATCCGACATAAATGATCTAACGTCTCTGGCGGATCAAAAATTTCGCTAATTTTGCTCAGACGTTGCTCCTGATCCAGAGCGGGGAATGCCCTTGCTAATACCATCTGTCTTAGCAATTTCATCCCCTGTTCACATTCACTCCCATCACGCAACTGCACCTGCACCATTGGTAATACCTTCGGGTGGTTAAATCGCTGAAGCAACGCGCCAAATTCATTGGAGAACCTCAACCCTAGGGGTAAAGTATAAATCAAATGGCAGTTGAGTCCACGTAACTGCTCACCTCGATCGACAAACAGATAGGCTTGCTGGGAACGTCCCCAAGGTTTGGCTGTACTATCCACTTTGTCAAGATCATCAACAATGACCACCAGTCCTGTTTTACCGCACTTTTTCAGTTGCTCAATACCAGGTTCTAGCAGTTCAGTGTTAATGGCTTCGATAATTCCATTGGTGCGTGCTTCGAGATACCCCCTTAACTTATTGCGGAACTCAGGACTGGCTTTGGCTCTAGCAGTAATTTTGCCCAGTAATGGAGCGACTAGGGAGAACCCTTCTTCCTTACCCACCTGAATTTCGCCTATCCCAGGAATACCCAAGTTCACGGAGAAATCCCCCTCTGTGCTGGCTGTAATTTCACCTACGCCAGGAATTTGCTTTTCCACAGAAAGCTCAATCTCGGTTTGCAACAGCGTCGCCACTTTCTTGAGAATATCCTGGGTAGTTGTGGTTTGATTCTGTTGAAATTGGTCTAGGCTTTCACTCACCTGAGCCGCGATCGCCAGCAAAATATCGCTGACATCCACATCTGCCATTTCCAGGTTTTGATCAGAGTCAAAGTAAACGACATGAAATCCTTGTTGCTCCAATTCGGCTTTGAGTTGGAGTAATTCCGTAGACTTGCCACAACCAAGATGTCCAGTAAATAGCTGGCAAGTGGGTTTCTCCGGCGATAAAATAGCGATCAGATTTTTCAACTCTTTGATGATCTGTCCGCCACGTACTGACGAGAAATCGATGTAATAGTTTTGGTCTTCTTGAGACTTGTCTACGAATAAGGGTTTGTCGGGGTTTGTAGCTTGAAAAATTTTCTGTAAATCCAACGTCATGATAAAATTAATTCATCTTATTCGGGCATGTTTGTGTGCTGGGAATACACTGACATACTAACTGAAATAGTTGGGTTCCGGATTCTCTGTCATTTTTTTTAATAAAAATATATCTCAACTGAGCATTTACAATCATCATGTCTATATACTCCCGTTGGGCAAATCTACATCAATATCGGCTCAATCAGACTTCTGTTTTTACCGATTTTATTCCATAAAATTTAACAAATAGCTACAATTCTTAAAGATTCAGGGATTTATCCCTTGCTTGATCCATTGGCGATCGCACTATTTAGTATAACGCCATCTACAGCAGAAAAGGATGAAGCGCTAAATGCGTTTCGGGATAATCAGACGCAAATTATTGTCTCCACCACAGTAATTGAGGTAGGGGTAGATGTCCCCAATGCGACGGTGATGATGATTGAAAATGCGGAACGGTTTGGCTTGT
>NZ_JAVJQN010000264.1:0-28767 GCF_040218245.1 Coleofasciculus sp. E1-EBD-02
AAAAGCCTAAATCAGCCGGAATTTTAGGTTGGTCGTGTCCAGGAAATAAGGGCTTGGCTTTGGCAACATTTGCCCATTCCGTGAACCCTTTTCCCCAGCCTTTATCATTTTCAGGAATCGGATGAAATTGCGGAAGATAAAACGCAATTAGAAGAGCTTTTGATGATTTTAAGGGTTTGGTTGTCATTCCGTAAATGGCCTAATGGATATCCATGGCTTATATTAACCCCTCAGCCCCCTTCCCACCCCTCACGTTCTCCCCATTTTTGATCCCCCACCCGTCCCCCGAGTAGATCCCCCTTCCGTCCCCCGTCAAAAGGGGGAGACCAGATGTTGCTTCGCTTTTTGTTCCATGGGAGATGGCAAAGGATGCTTCGCTTTTTTTTGCAGGGAAGGGGGAGAATTCAAAGCCTCTCTCCTTGCAGGAGAGAGGTTTGGAGAGAGGTTTTCCAGATCCGGTAAAAAGTAAGGATAAGGAGAGGGTTAGGGAGGGGTCTATAAGAGGAGGGTTCCGTCTCAAGGTATTGCAGATATTTGATCTTAAGTTGACACCAATGATTCATCAACAGTTCCCTAAAGATAGTGGTTAAACCATAAATTTGTGTACATCCTGATTTGATTTATTGCACCGTGAATGATACTTATTATCCCTTGATCCCCGTTTCCCTCCCTCCCTGGAAACTATCTGATACAATAGCGCTTACGTGTAAAAACACCCTCGATCGCGAAACGCATGAGTCAGTTAAACAACGCCTTTACCCTTTTCTTGAGTTTGCTGGTCGAAGCCATGCCATTTTTACTCATTGGCGTCTTATTTTCCGGCTTGCTGCTGTTGTTCGTCGATGAGGAACGACTGATTGCGTCTTTACCGAAGAACCCCTTCCTCGGTGCGGTTGTGGGGAGTTGTGCGGGATTTTTCTTCCCGGTGTGTGAATGTGGGAATGTACCCGTGTCCCGGCGGTTGCTGCTGCAAGGCGCACCCCTATCGGTGTCAATCGGGTTTTTGCTAGCCGCCCCCACAATTAACCCGATTGTAATTTGGTCAACCTGGGTCGCGTTTCGAGATCAGCCGGAAATTGTCGTCCTACGAGTCTTGTTTTCCCTGGGTATTGCTATAGTTATTGGTTGCGTCTTCAGCGTCCAGAAAGACGTGCGCCCCTTGTTGCAACAGACGGTCACCCGTTCCATGGTGCTTCCCAGAGAACAAAAGGTTAAAACTCCTCCGCAAAAGGAACCCCAACCCGCCCTGCTACAATCGGGTACATTTTTACTGGGTCAACCGGGAACTCCTGTGCGGATGGATGCGACAGTTCTGCAAGCCTCACTCGCGGCTACCCCCGCCCGGAAACCGTGGTCCGATCGCTGGCGCTTGTTCTTAGATAATACCGTGCAAGAGTTACGGGAATTAGGCGCGGTGCTAATAATTGGGAGTGCGATCGCGGCTACGATTCAAGTCGCTGTTCCCCGTGAAATCATCCTCAGTTTGGGTTCGGGTCCTGTCACCTCAATTTTGGCGATGATGCTATTAGCCGCCGTTGTTTCTATCTGTTCAACGGTTGACTCTTTCTTCGCCCTCGCCTTTGCTTCCACCTTTACCAGTGGTTCATTATTAGCCTTTTTGGTCTTTGGTCCAATGATCGACATCAAAGCCATTGGTTTAATGTTCTCCGTCTTTAAAGCTAGGACAATTTTTTACTTATTCGCCCTCGCCGCCCAATTAACCTTTTTGCTAACCTTAATGGTTAACTTACATCTGAGTTAGTTATAACGGTTTCAGTCGGGGCGGGTTTCACTATTATCATTTGAAATGGTGCGTTACGCTGCGCTAACGCACCCTACACCCGCCCCGACTCAATTTTGAACGAGAGAATTATTTGACAAGTGACCAATGATAAAAAAACCAAATCTTTTATTACCCATATTAGATGTTATCACCCTAGGCATTTGGGGGATTTTGTTGATTCAATACTGGGTCAGTGGCGAATTACAGTTACTCATTCACCCGAATTACTTTGCCTTAGTTCTGGGAACCGGGATACTGTTGCTAGTGCTGGCGGTGTTAAAAGCCATTCAAGTCATCGGTCAATTACCACCCCGAAATCCCAAAACGATGCCGATGATGCAACATATTAGCTGGTTTCCACCGGGTTGGAGTACAGGATTGTTGTTAGCCACGGCGATTCTAGGACTATTGGTGGAACCCAAAGTCTTTACCAGCCAGATAGCGATTCAACGGGGTGTCATGGAATCCTTAACCGCCACCCGCACCCAGCCTCAATCCTTCCGCAGCGTCAGCAAACCCGAAGCGCGATCGCTGATTGAATGGATTCGCACCTTAAGTGTTTATCCTGAACCTGATGAATATGCGGGTCAAGCGGTTAATGTTAAAGGGTTTGTCGTTTATCCCCAAGACCTATCCTCGAACTATTTATTAGTAACTCGCTTTGTGATTACTTGCTGTGCAGCGGATGCTTATCCAGTCAGTTTACCCGTGAAACTTCCGGGAACTCGTAACGCTTATCAACCGGATACATGGATACAAGTTAAAGGGAAAATGATGACAGAAATATTACAAGATAAACGGCAATTAGTGATTGACGCGAGTGAGGTAGAAAAAGTTCCTGAACCTGATAATCCTTACTATTATTAAATGAATCAAAGAAAATGTGCGATCGCGTCTTTTCAATCAAGGTTAGGATTAATTGTTTTCCCAATCTTCCCCATCTAGAACGAAAAACTCTGTTAAATCTGGATCAGTTAAGAAATCCTCGACTGTAGCAGGAATGAAGGAAGCTAGAATTTGATGGCGTTCTGCAATGGGTAGTTTGGCGATTTCACTCAGAGATGGGTGTTCTTGTTGGAGTTTAACCGATGAACTAGAATCGGGTGTTTTCTTTCCCAGTTTTTGCCCAATAAATTCCACAAAATCTAGGACTTCTTGCTGCTTCTCAATGGGTAGTATACGCAAGCGATTTAAGATAGCTTGTTCAATATCTGTGGTTTTCATTCGTAAGTTGCCTATCGACTTTCTATGGGTTGATCAGGGTTCAGTTATCATTATACTGATTAGGATTAAAAGTCAAGGGTTTTTGATGACAGTGCGATCGCGTCTTCTCACAGCCGATTCAAATCCCCGATGTCTTCAAGACATCGGGGATCTCGCCCGATCATCCAGTTCTGTTTAAATCCCCGTAAAAACGGCTGATGTTAAACTATCAGCATTCACCCCATTCAAAATTGCCAGGGTTTCATCATTAAGCTGAATCAAGGAATCATTACCGGATTGGCTAATATTCAACTGACTAAACATCAAACCTTCTGCCAATCCAATCCCATCTTCCTCGATGCGAAAATCGAGAATCGTATCCGTTCCTTCACCCACTGCCAAAATAAAGATATCACGACCGCGATCGCCTGAGAAGTTATCCCCCACTAACCGATCATTTCCTAAACCGCCACGCAGAATATCATCACCCGCATCGCCCCACATTTGGTCATCGCCGTCTTCCCCATAGAGGGTATCATTCCCGGCTTTCCCGCCAATGCGATCATCACCAATCCCCCCATAGATGACATCATCGCCGCCAACGCTTTGCGGAGAACGCTGATTCAAATCCCCTCGCAGTACATCACTCCCCTCACCACCGAAAATCAGGTCATCGCCTAAACCCCCTGCAACCGTATCATCTCCCATTCGACCATAAAGGGTTTCGTTAGCGTTAGTCCCCACCAATGCTTCCGACTCAGAGGTTCCCCAGAAAACATTTGGATCACCCGCTAAACTCAAGCGAGAAATTAAGGGGTCATGATCACTCGCTGAGTCATTAAATTCGCTATTCGTATGCACCGCATCAAATTCCGCATTGGCGCTTAAATTATCGCTGATCAAAATATGATCCAATGACTGGGAATTTCCCCGGAAGATAAAAGAATAACGCTCATTTTCCGGCAGTGTTTCGGTTAAGTTGGTCAGACTCTCTCCCTTGAGGATATCTAGGGGCGATAAGAACTCAAATTCATTTAAATCCCCCAGTACCACCACATTAGCATCGGGGTCATTCGCCAGAATAGTCTCAACATAATCGTTAACCGTTTGGGCTTGGGCTTCCCGTTGATCTACACTCCCATTCACTGGCGGTTGCACTTGCCCAAATAGAGGCGTACTGCCACCTTTTGAGGCAAAATGGTTATTAACCAGGGTAACCTTTTCCCCCTTAAATAGGAACTCAGCCGCCAGAGATTTCCGGCTATCCTCAAATCCCGGATCTCCCACGCCAATCCGTTCACCGGAGTTGGGAATCAGGTCTACGCGGTCAGGGTTATAAAGATAACCGACCCGAATATTACCACCTGGTTGACCGCCATCTTGATTATTCACTGGGGGACTATCAAAGAATTCATACTCCGCACCACCAGCAGTAATAATCGCATCAATTAAGGTTTGATAGGTTTGGCTAGCGTCAACTGTACCATCATTCGTCGATCCGGTATTATCTTGAATTTCCTGGAGGGCGATGATATCTGGTGTGTTCAGATTATTAACAATTTGATTCGCGATCGCATCAAATTTTCCCTCGGCGATATCCTCATCCCCATCCCCATCATTGGGGTCGAGATTTTCTACATTGAAGCTAGCAACAGTGAGTTGATTCTCCGTCCCGATCAAGTTAGTGACTTCCGGTTGTAACTCTGAAGAAGTCGGAGTAAACGCCTCGGTCGCCTTCACTTCAAAGTTGCCGAAACTGTAACCCACTACACCCGTAACATCACCCAGTTGATCACCGACCTTTACCGATGGCGAAAACCCCGGTAAGATATCATCATCAACCTGAATCTGAATCCGTTCGGGATTGAAGTCATCGGGACTAATATTAATCGTCCCTCGGTTACTTAATCCTGTCGCATTCACGCCATTATCGGCGACGGTGAAAATTTCCCCAAATCGGTTAATCGGACTAACGGCTAATGCATCTTGAACAGTGACTCGCATTCCTTCTAACGTTTCATAGAAGTCTATGCCATCTTCAGCCGGATCAAAGATGCTAAAGTTATCATTATCGATAATTTGATTCGGGGGAATGCGACCATCCGTTCCCAGGATAACGGCTGTTGGTAAAGCATTCCCTGTGGACAAGGTGGTAATTGTTGGATTACCGCTGATTTGAGTAATGGAAAGATTCCCTGTATCGGCGCCACCAGGAATAAATTCACTAACTGTCCCCTCCACGCGCAACTCATCACCAAGACTGACAGTGGGTTGAGACTGGGTGAAGACAAAAATACCATCAGCGGTTAAATTATTACTATCCCCGGTGGCGTCTTGCAGGTAAAATCCATTCCGATCAATGGCTGTAACGATACCTTTGGTGATCACTGATTCACCCTCAAAGGACGAAATGTGACCTATACCTTGGATATCGTAAATGGGGATAATAGTCGGTGATTCTTCGGTAACCCGTTGATTCACTGTACCCGGCGTGTTGAAGGCTTCACCCACAACCGGACTTCCACTGAAACCGGGAATTCCGGAACCGTCAAAGTCATTGCGAACCCAATCGGTTACCGACTCATCCGTACTATTAACAAAACGAGATGCGCCGCCAGGAGTAAACGAAATCCCATCATAGCCTGGAGTTAAGACAACAGCCGAGTACGTGCGATCGCCACTGTCACCATCACTCACACCAATACTATCAGCAATCGTCGTCCAAGGGGTTAAATCCAAAACACCATCATCATCGGTATCCAAGTCATCCCCGGAACTCCCAGTAAAGTTCTCGACTAACAATAGTGTCTGTGTACCATTTTGAAACCTACCATTAACAAACCCCGTTGTCCACAAGCCATTGGCGTCTGTTGTACCTAGGGAGTTAACCGTGGTAATCTTACCCGGAATTGATCCGCGATCGCCTTCAATTTGCAGTAGCGAATAATTGCTATAGTCGCTATTGGCGTCAGCGACAATTTCCACATATTCGTTGGTATCTGTTCCCGTGTGATTAAAGACAAACTCGTTAATCAGTGGCGTGGTGGGCGTACTATTATTACCAAAGCTTTGTCCTTGATTAATCCCATCAAACGTATCACTGGTTGTTTCCATCCAGGCAAAATCAGTATAGGTTCTCCCCGTTCCGGTCAGTTGTAAAGACGCACCAATCGGCGTACTACTTCCCTGAGAAACACCAATATCAATACTGGTCATTCCCGCTGCTATTCCGTCTACAGCTATAAAACTGCCTTCATAGCTAAGAAACTGGACAACGCTACCATTATTATCCACCAAAGCTATACCATCTGGGCTACCATTTTGAATCCCATTCGTCGGATAGTCGAATGTAACCGTACCCAAGCCATTATCTTGGTCAGGAATGACACCACTCAGAGAGGTTGTCGTGTAAACCAATCCATTCGCACCGTTATATAAAACGATACTCCAGTCTGTCAGGTCAATTCCTGCCAAACCCGCTAGTTCAATCGCTTCACCGACATCTGTTCCGGTGTTGTCATAGTGAATTTCATTAATAAATACGTTAGCCATAATCGATGATTTCTCTCCCTGAATAATCCGGTAACTTATAAACAACTATTAAGCTCAGTCAGTGTTTTTTCGCATTACCTCACTGGCTGGAGTAATCCCATTCATGATTGACAAAAATTCTGGATATTTTCCTTGAGTAACACTCTTGACTCCCCATCTTTAATTATAGATCTAACCTGATAGGAAAAAATCTTGGTTAGTCAAGACAACCGTATTTTATCCGACTGGGGCTTAAGAGGAGGTAAAGATAAATCTAAGAATCGGTTACTTTACCGAATCTTCATAGTCGCGGTATGGGTATCATGGGATTTAGATCAGATTCAGATCCCCGACTTCTTAAGGAAGTCGGGAATCTCGCCCTAACGAATCGCAATCGCTATTATTTTTCTGGCTGACTTGGATCGCCTGGTGGTGGATATCGCCCTAGGGTTTGGGTAGCGAATATTAATCAATCTTTCTCGATTTCAGACTAATGCTGTAACTGTCTGCGTAAGTCCTGGGAAGCTTTTTCGGCTGGAGGGGAAGCCAACAAACCCCTAACCCGAATGGATTTTGTCTGACTCTTACGAATCAGTCACCTGAATAATTCCACAACCAACTCGTCCACCAGCATTACCCGTAGGCTGACCAAAATCATCGGGTTTTTCATGAAGAATCACCGACCGATTGCCAATCGCATATTTCCCTTCAGTAAACGTGAGTCGCTCAACCGTCATACTTTTTGTACCAGTACCATCTTCAGCAATCGTAATATTGCCTAAATCTCCCGCATGAGCATTTTCAAACCCATCTTCGGTAATTAATCCATGTTTCACATCATCTGGATTAAAATGACCGCCAGCCGCATTCCCTTGATCCGCACAACTACCCGATTCATGAATGTGGAAAGCACGTTCTCCCGATGGCGCATTTGTCATCGCCACTTCAATCAACATACCGTCCGCCGTGTTGGTAAACTCAGCTTCTCCTAAGACTTCTGAGGGATCGGTTGTGCTGTTAATTACGCCTGTGGCGGTGCTAGCTTGTTGTTCCGTGACTTCTGCTTGGGGTTCGGTCACAGGTTCCTCCGTCACATTGTTCGCTTGCTGACAGCCGTACACGAACATCAGCAGCGTCGAAAAAAACGCGATCGCGATAATTCTCAGGGGTCTATTAATCAAGGTCATCTTCAGTTAAATGGTAATGCACTACAACTTGAATCAAACACATCAAATTCAAGCTATTATTAATCATCAGCTATTCCCTAAAAAATGTCAATTTCCATAGACTCCACCTGAGTCACCCCGGCTGGCGGATAAAAGGTAAAAGTATCAGCAGAAACAATAGGAGATGGCACACGGCGAATAATGTCTTCGGTCATCTTGATATCTATTCCGTCCGCTTTTCCACTAATTTGAAGCTGATCAACTGCGGCTGTATTCGGTTCCACCAGAAATGTAAACGTAAATCCAGCTTTGCGATCCTTATAATTATAGGCATAGTAGTCTTGTCCTTCTAAATTTATAATATTACCCTGCAATGGCATATCATCTTCCGCCTTAAAAACCGATTCAAGCTGATCAATCACTCCCTCTGCCGTCACTACACCGTCAGCAAAGGCTTGCCGAAAAGGAGCAGACATTTCTAGAAATAACATCGAAGAAAAGCCAATAAAAAAGCTATCATTAGACTGGTTAAAACGTTCATAATCCATAACTGTGTATTGCTTTAATCCGGGGTTATAAATCCATACCTGATCACCATCAGAAACCAGAATATAAGTCGGTTGGGCAAATTCGCCTGACTCAGGTGTAGAAATCTCGGTGCGAAACTGCTGAGGAGATTGGGCAATTGTTTTAACCAACACCGAAAATTGACCTGTAAAACCCTGTGCCTCAAAACTGAATTGCATTTCGGATTCAGTTTGATAGCGTTCGGCTTGAATAAAATTGGCAACCGTTTTGGCTAAAAGACTGACATCAAGTTCATCCGTCAAGGGACGGCTCATTCCCGGTGTCGGATTCGACTGGGTAAGTTGATTGGGTGATTCTGAGAGAGGGACTTGAATATCCCTAGATGTAGACCTGACCCGAACCCCCGGTTCTCCATCTTGTCCCGCCTGAGCAGTAGCTATACTAAATAATGTCCCGTTGTCGCAGATAGAGGGAATGATACCCCAGGCGTTCACCGTGGCAGTTATGCCGAAAATTGTAATGGCTTTTTGCAGTCGGTTCATCAAAAAATGAGTGAGTGGAAACCCCAACCTCGCCTAAGCCGGTTGGGGAGGAAACGAGGACTAACTAACAGCGAGTTGCTCCAACAAATGCTGTTTCCTGT
Source organism: Coleofasciculus sp. E1-EBD-02 (assembly GCF_040218245.1). Classification (NCBI taxonomy): domain Bacteria; kingdom Bacillati; phylum Cyanobacteriota; class Cyanophyceae; order Coleofasciculales; family Coleofasciculaceae; genus Coleofasciculus; species Coleofasciculus sp. E1-EBD-02. Next base: position 8,855 of record NZ_JAVJQN010000264.1, read on the forward strand.
TTACAAATTAGTCCGGTTGAGCGTTGGAGCAACTCAACCTTATTTTTAGAGAACTGGGCTATTCTTTTCCAGTCAAAATTGGAAATTGATACTTTAGACTTAGTATCACCGCTAACCCAACCTCTATAAATGCTCCCTTTCCGTTCAGCCTCAACATAATCACCTTTTCGGAAGTTATGTCGAGTTATTGTTCCTCCGTATTTGCGTCTCACCCCGCCTTGAGCAGGAAGCATCAGATGAAGTTGACGGCGACTTACAGGAGGACGCTTAATCACTAAAAAAGGAGCGTTAGTAATTTCTACTCTTCCCTCGTGCCAACCTCTATCACCTTTAATCTGACGATAAGTTAAAAATTGGTGGGAAGCAAGGGCTACACCGTCAACGGCATGAGTGGCAGGACTCGGGTTTGACTTTTGTTGATCTTTCTCCAGTCCCAGAAATTCTCTCCTTGACCAGGTTTCCCATCCGTATTTAGTCGTGACTGGTGCAATTTGAGGCAACCATTTTTCAGTCATAACTTTCTGACCAACCATAACCGGAGAAAATCCCTTGTCGCCTCTGGCTTTAACGATTTCGTACACGATAGAACAGATCGGGAACAATTGGGATAGTTCCTTAACCACTCTGTATTCAAGTTGTCGGTTAGCTTTGATACTTGGAGGCAGTTTATGTCCTCGCCTATTATCAAAGCGTTTTTGACGATGAGCGCGTTGGTTAAAAGGAAGTTTACGATTAATTCGCCTTCCTCTTCTTCCTCGACGCATCATTGCTCGTTGTTCCATCCGGTCTTTGACCTTTTGGAAAGGAAGCTCTAAGTGCGCCGTGAACAAAGTAGCTTGGCCCGACTGAACACCAATTCCTGAGTAATGCTTCCCTGGATCGATCCCTACCGCTACGGGTTGAGTTTCCTCCCCAGAGTCCACCGTTAACTGTACAGCGAATTGCTGTAGGTCGTTTTTGTGGATAACCACTTTACCTTCTTTAAGCCATCGTCTAGCACGACTTGGCTTTGTTGGCATTAGCGGTTTTCCCTTCTTACTGATAACCGGAACACGATACATGGAGATAATCCTCTCGTGTGAAAGTTTTAAGCCTCCTGGCGCACCTAACTCAAGATGTCCTGTCTAACAGCGACAGACCAACCTGTCTTGGAGAGGTTTAAACTGGAGGAGCATTTAAACGTCCGTTCCCGAGTTAGGCTCGATGCGCTATTCAACACTTGCGTTCCCCAAGTTGGTCTGGGCAATCCCTTTCCTCGCCGAAGGCGTCTGAGGGGTAGTTGAATGTAAAAGTTAATCGTTATTCCTTTTACCCTAAACCAAAGCAGGCACGATGAATGATGAATTTCCTGTTTCCTGACAAAGGACAAAGGACAAAGGACAAAGGACAAATGACAAAGGACAAATGACCAATGATACCCTTTGATCTGCAAGCCCCCTTTGAAGCCAAGGGCGACCAACCTCAAGCCATTTCCCGCCTGACAACCTCTCTGCAAGCGGGAAATCGTTTCCAAACCCTCCTCGGTGCGACGGGAACGGGTAAAACCCATACCGTAGCCAGAGTGATTGAACAGATGGGCAAACCGACTCTGGTACTAGCGCACAATAAAACCTTAGCCGCCCAACTCTGTAACGAGTTGCGGGACTTCTTTCCCCAGAATGCGGTGGAGTATTTTGTCTCCTACTACGACTACTACCAACCGGAAGCCTATATTCCCGTCAGTGATACCTATATTGAGAAAAGCGCCGCCATTAACGATGAAATCGATATGCTGCGCCACTCCGCCACGCGATCGCTCTTTGAACGGCGAGATGTGATTGTGGTAGCCTCGATTAGCTGTATCTATGGTTTGGGTATCCCCTCCGAATACCTGAAAGCGGCGATTCCCCTGCGAGTGGGTACAGAATTAGACCAGCGTCAACTCCTGCGAGATTTAGCCTCCGTCCAATATTCCCGCAATGACATCGAAATGGGGCGGGGGCGGTTCCGCGTCAAGGGGGATGTCCTGGAAATTGGTCCGGCTTACGAAGACCGAATTATTCGCGTCGAATTCTTTGGCGATGAGATTGATGCTATCCGTTATGTTGACCCGGTAACTGGTGGAATTATCCAAAGTCTCAACGCCCTCAACATCTACCCCGCCCGCCACTTTGTTACCCCAGATGAACGATTAGAAGAAGCCTGTAACGCCATTGAAACAGAACTCCACGAACAAATCACCACATTACAAGAGGCTGGCAAATTACTCGAAGCCCAACGATTAGACCAACGGACTCGCTATGATCTAGAACTCTTGCGCGAAGTTGGCTATTGTAATGGGGTGGAAAACTATTCCCGTCACCTCGCTGGACGCATGGCAGGGGAACCCCCAGAATGTTTAATTGATTACTTCCCCAAAGATTGGTTATTAGTCGTGGATGAATCTCACGTCACTGTACCCCAAATTCGGGGAATGTACAACGGCGACCAAGCCCGGAAACGGGTATTAATTGACCATGGCTTTCGTTTACCCAGTGCAGCCGATAATCGTCCCCTGAAAGCAGACGAATTTTGGACAAAAGTTAACCAATGTATCTTTGTTTCCGCGACTCCTGGAGATTGGGAAATTGAACAGTCTCACGACCAAGTGGTGGAACAAGTCATTCGTCCCACAGGGGTGGTTGATCCAGAAATCTTTGTCCGTCCCACCGAAGGTCAAGTGGATGATTTATTCGCGGAAATTCAGGAACGCGCATCCAAAAAAGAACGGGTACTGGTAACAACCTTAACTAAGCGAATGGCGGAAGATTTAACCGAATATTTACAGGATCGCGGCATTCGCGTGCGCTACTTACATTCGGAAATTAATTCAATTGAACGGATTGAAATTTTACAATCATTGCGGGAGGGGGCTTTTGATGTACTCATTGGTGTGAATTTGTTGCGCGAGGGCTTAGATTTACCGGAAGTGTCTCTAGTCGCTATTTTAGATGCCGATAAGGAAGGATTCCTGCGGGCTGCACGATCCTTGATTCAAACCATTGGTCGGGCGGCGCGTCATGTTCGGGGACAAGCGATTCTCTATGCGGATAATCTCACCGATAGCATGGCAAAAGCCATTGATGAGACAGAACGGCGTCGGGGAATTCAATTGGCATATAACCGGATGCATGGAATTACTCCGCAACCGATTGTCAAGAAATCTAGTAATGCAATTTTGGCATTCTTAGATGTGTCGCGGCGGTTGAATCATCAACAGTTAATCAAGGTTTCTGAACAAGTAGAGGATTTACCCTTAGAACAGATTCCTGAAGTGATTAGTCAATTGGAAGCCCAGATGAAGGATGCAGCGAAGAATCTGGAATTTGAGCAAGCTGCCCAGTATCGCGATAAAATTAAGCATCTGCGGGATAAATTGGTGGGTCGGTAAGGGAAAAGGAAATGATTAAACACTATAATCCTCAAATTCATCATCGACGTTCAATGCGCCTAAAATCCTATGATTATAATCAGGCGGGAGCTTATTTTGTGACAATCTGTGTTCAAAACCGTGAATGTTTACTTGGTACTATCACGAATCAAAGAGTACAACTTAATGAATATGGCGAAATCACTGATCAGGTTTGGAACTATCTCCCCCATCATTTTGAAAACCTAGAAATTGATGCTGCCGTTATCATGCCTAATCATTTTCACGGCATCATCTTTACGGGTTTAGTCTCCTGTAAGGGTTTGGTCTCCAAACCCCCCAATCCTCCCAATTTCCCCAATCCCCCGAATCCCTGTACGGGTTTGGTCTCCAAACCCCCCAATCCATTTTTTATGCAAAAAACACAACTCGGTAAAATCATCGCTTATTTCAAATATCAAACAACTAAATTAATCAATCAAAAACGTGATTCAATCGGATCTAGATTTTGGCAACGGAATTATTATGAGCATGTTATCCGTAATAAAAAAACGCTCAACATTTTGAGGAAATATATAATTGAGAATCCATGGCGTTGGGACAATGATCAATTACATCCAAACAACCCATCAAAATGGTAATTATTCTGTAGGGATTTGGTTTCCAAATCCTTATCTAAATCCTTACGGTGGTGTGGGAATCGGGGGTTGGGAATCGGGGGTTGGGAAATCAGGATTGGGAAATCGGGGTTGGGAATTTGGGATTGAGGGGTTTGGAGGGTTTGGAGACCAAACCCCTACGTCAATTCAAAATGTTTCGATATAATTATCGTTTAAATGTATAACGCCCTATTGTAACGTAGAATTTAATAAACCACAGATGCCACTCAACCCACCCAGACCAAATTTTAAGTGGTAGAACCTTAAAAACCTTAGATGCTATGAAACCCCTAAACCTAATTATTCCACTATTACTTGTTAGTACGTCTGCCTGTATGAGCGCGACTGTCGAAGAGACTAGCGCCGAAATGCAGGCAAAGATAGCCAAAGCGAGAGATTGTGCTGGCTGTGACTTGAGTAAGATGGATCTCAATGGTGCAGACTTAAGCGGTGCTAATCTCAAGGAGGCTATATTAGATGGTGCGGATCTGAGTAATGCCAATTTAGCTGAAGCGGATTTGAGTGGTGCTTCTCTAGATGGCGCGAATTTGAATGGAACAAACTTCAATAGTGCCAACTTGAAAGGGGCTGATTTAAGTAATGCGTCGTTAATTAGCACAAACTTAGTTAACGCCAATTTACGCAAAGCCAAAATTAAGACCGCGAATGTTTATCTCACAAATTTTTGTGGAGCGACTATGCCCAATGGAAGTCGCTCTATGCAAGGGTGTAGTTAACCCAAATCAAGCGAATAGTTAGAGCTTGCTCTCAAAAACTGAAACTATTACAGTTTTATAGTAAATCCCGGTTAGCTACCCCTGTTATATCATGTCCGGTCAAACACCCCTAATAAAAACGCCTGAAACCCCTGTTATTGCAGCATTGCAATTATGGGCAATCGTAGGGACATGATATTATAACCTAGTGCAGCGCAGGCGGCCTACCCTTCGGGAAGGCTTCGCCTATGTTTGTGTAGCAGCGATTTCAATCGCCGTGGCAAAAGGGGGTAATAAAGGCGGATTTGGTATTACTCGTGATTGACCTGGGCAATTTGCAATGCGGAAAGATAGGACGTTTTGATTCTTCCTGTACAGATCCTCTCTAAAACGTCTCTCAAACCTGAAAATAAGGACGCTCGTTGCTGCGACTCTAACTTTATGTAGGGTGATATTGTACTCAAAAGTGTCAAATACTCATCAATGCTATGAGTCGTATGACAAACTAACTGTTCTGACAAAAAATTCTGGAATAAACCTGAGTTGATAAAATCGTGTTCAATTTCTTTTAGATTGGCTTCATGGGTTTCTATCGATCCATATCTGGCAAATTTGGGAATAGATGGCGCTTGAGTTTGATAAACTTCATCTAATTGATGACAAATTTCATCATTGGGGTGCGGCGGTGTATTCCACAACATAATTATAGACCCATTGTCTTGCAAAGCCTCAGCCGATTTTTGCACCCTAATTTCGGGTGAAACCCAATGCATGGAAGTCGCGGCAAGAATAGCGTTGAATCGCCCAGGTTCGAGCTGCCATTCTTCAAAGGTTGTATTGATAATCTCCACATTGGGATAGGCTGAACAGTTGCTTTTGGCGAGTTTGCACGCGGCTGGGCTTGGCTCAAGACAAACCATGGAGAAGCCTAATTCAGCAAATTCTATAGTGGCAATTCCTGGACCACATCCTATTTCTAGAATGGTAGCTTGAGCGGGAAGTTGAGCTAACTCAAGAGCACGATGGATTAGGGTTTTAGGATAGCGTGGTCGAGCTTGATGATAGACATTGGCGACATCACTGTACCAGTGTTTTCGTTGTTCTAAGGTATAGGCGGCTGTGATTTCACTGCACCATACTTTGACTGATGCCGAATCTTTATCTGTCATAATACCCAATCTGTCATCATACCCAATCTGTCATCATACCCATAATACCCAGGTGTGGTTAAAAAAACTACAATGGATTGTTGGATTCATCCACTTTGACAACTTTGGGATGATGTAGAAGTGCTTCTTCCGGTGTCATCTGAGCATAAGCAATTACAATCACGTTGTCTCCAACAGCGTTCAGACGAGCCGCCGGACCATTTAAGCAGATGACGCGACTTCCCCATTCCCCAGGAATGGTATATGTTTCCAGACGAGAGCCATTATTAACATTGACAACCTGTACTTTTTCGTAAGGCAAAATATTTGCCGCTTTTAGGAGTTCCTCATCAATGGTAATTGAGCCATCATAGTGCAGGCATGCATCGGTTACTTTTACCCGATGCAACTTGCTTTTAAACATGGTAATCAGCATTTGAAAAAAATAACTCTAATTAAATTTTACAATATCTTTATATTTATCGACGTACCCGTTGACCTACTGATAAGTAAATAGATGAGTTAATTTTTTTTCAATTCCTGTTGCCCGTTGCCTATTCCCTGTTGCCTATTCCTTGTTGCCTATTGCCTGTGACACCTGTTCCCTAAAAATGGGATGCACCCATCGGAGTCTTACGCCAAACTAAAATTATGCCATTGCCAATTTAACCGCACGATTAAGTTGCTCTTGGGAAAAAGGCTTCGTCAAGTAAGCTTTAGCTCCCTGTTTCATGCCCCAAAGACGGTCAATTTCTTGATTTTTAGAGGAACAAATTATAATAGGAATGTTAGCTGTTGCCGGATGACCTTTAAGTTTTCGACACAACTCAAAACCACTCATTCCTGGCATGACAACATCTGTAATAATCACATCGGGTTTTTTGTTGGTTGCGTGAGTCACCGCCTCTTTGGGCTTAGACACTCGGATAACGGTGTGACCCCCTTCGCGCAGGTAGTTCTCGATCAGATCCATCTGACTGGCGTTGTCTTCAACTAGTAAAACTGTACTCATGTTGGCTGATTCCTATTCAGAAAAGTAGGGACAAGTGAAACCTTAGCCTCGTGATTAAAAGGTAGGATTACGTGATCTCGCGATCGCAGCATCAGTTTTCCACTCAGCCGTTTGGCTTGCGTCTCTGAATCGTTACCGACTAGAGTTGTAACCGGACAAGTGTAAAATGCAACCTGAGATTAACACGCCTACTGTTTCCATAGCGCCTCGTCTGCTGCGTTTGGCTCGCTTAAAAATGAAGATGCATTCCCAAATGAAGAGGTAATGGTTTAGGCTTCAACCGACAATCATAGCATTGGATAATCTTTGAGTGGAAGGGCATTTACGAATCTATTACAAAACGTGATCGGATCGTCATTTGTCATTTGTCCTTTGTCCTTCATCCTTGATCAGGGGTTGAGGGGCGTTTACACAACTTAATATCGTTAAGTTTATTTAGACTTCCGGATTTAACTATCCTGCAAGAGTTCATCGATTAAAGATTGCAAGTCATCAATAGAGAGCGCCTCAGTTTCCTGGGCTGACTCTGTGTCCAGGTTAGCAGATGACTGGTGACGCGATCGCTGAATTAACCCTTTGAGGTGATCCTTGAGTTGCTCCCTCATTGACTCAGTTGTGGCAATAATGTGCGTTACCTGCTTGTCGGTTAAGCTAGAGGGTTCCTTCATCCCATCAATTAATTTTTTCAAGGCGTAAAACACTTGCATTAAAAATGCTTGCAACCTTTGGTCAACCTTGAGTGAACCCTGCTGTCGAATCAAATTAACACAATCCACCAAGCATAAACCGGCTTGATGAACCCCTTGGATATGAAGCTGACTAATTGGCAGCAGGTTAGCCCCTCCCACGATACCACAACGAGTCGCGTGGCAGAGTTCATTCACTTGGTCTGGGTCTTTGAGCGTGCTTCGCAGATGCAGCAAATACTGCTCAATGAGTTGCAGGTGTGCTTCGGCAGCCTCAAGGTAGTAGCCTTTGATTTGCTGTAGCTGTTCTGGCTGCATAAAGAATGTCCTTGCTAGATGCCGGATTGTTCGTCAGGTATAGCATTGTGGCTAGGAATAAAGTATTATCTGTCCCTATGATCAAAAAAATAATCTTACTCTAACTTTTCGAGCAGGTCAATCGCTAGTTTATGTTAAGAAATGGCGATTTAGCTTATGATAATTCACGGTGTTTGACATTGCTTTTCTTTGTTAATACAGTCTGCCAATTCATTATCGACGATACCCACCTCGGACTCCCCCCAGTTAGGATCAGGGAAACCAATCGCACCCCTAAATAGCGGAGTTTTTCCGGTTTTAGGTATGGCGTCAGAGACTTCCATCCTTCTCGGCGAACTTTCCGCGCATAAAACCGAAGGCTGCGGAAAAAATCCTGAAATCGTCTTCCCCAATAGGCTTTCTGAATTCCGCCTGGATCAAGTCGTATATTATGGGGATTGTAATTATTTCGATTTAAGGGATTCAGTGTCGTCAGTCCTTCTGTTTGAGCAAACTGCTGGTATGTAATCCCCTGTTTTCGGGATTGGGGGTGAGTGTGGGGATAAATCCATTCCCATACTGCCCAATCCAGACCAGAAAACAAAAATTCTGGCACATCTTTAGTCACCTGACAATATTTTAAGCGAATCCCGATAGGAATTTCTGCCCAAGGTCCGTGCTGCCACACAAAGTCGGGATCAAAAAATGCTTTAAAGGCAAAATCTTTTTCATTTATCCTCAGACGAGCCACCCGACCAATCATTCCCGCTCCAGCCATTTCTACTTCAATTTTCATGGCTTGGGTAAAGAGGGGAGATGGACAATACTCTCCTTCTTTTTTCACTTTTTTAATCAGAATTATCCTTTTGGTCTGGTGTTTTAGCCGGAGTCTGACTCGTTTGAGGTAGAAGGTTGTGCGATCGCCTTCCTGAACCGTCCCCCCCACATATCCGGCTAAATGGTCGAGAAATCGTCTAATTTCCCGCACTCCAATTCTGTTGTTTAAATCAATGAACGCTGAATCAGGCGTATAGAAGTATAATCGTGTCTGACCCGATTGCTGACGCACTTGTTGACAGAGGCGATAGAACTGACGAGGGGGTAACAGTTCCTGCTGGGCTTGCCAAAGGATAGAGGTTAAGGGAGATGCATTCACGGGAGGGCGATCGCTCATATAAGCTAGGTTCGTAGTTGCGCTGTCTTCGCTATAAACGATTAAATCAGTGTTATTCAGGTTGATATACTATGATCATCGCTCAAAAATAGACAAGTTGGCAATTGGGATCGCTTGGCTTTTCGGTAAGTAGTCGGACTTTCATTACAGTTGACGGTTGACATGGGGAAGGAACAGGGAACAGTAAGGATTTGAGGCTTGTTAACATTTCTTAGTACCGCAGACAGAATAGATGTCCAGGTACTTATATTATGTCCGGCAAATCACCCATAATAAAAACTTCTCCCCATCTCCCCCTCACCCCCTCACCGCCTCAACCCATCACCGTAATTATGGGTATTCAACCGGACATGATATTAGGGGGTAGAGCGATCGCTCTACCTAACCGACTTGAACGTTTTGTGCTGTGATCAAGGATTTTCCCTCAATCACAAACCTTGGTAGCCAAGAAAAATTCAATGGCAAATTGTATCAAATCATACGGAAAATTGGATAAATCTTCTTCCTTTATTATCTGCCCTCCTCCTCCTTTACCCACCACTTCTCTAAGCCGAAGTAAAAGAAAATGACTAATCTTATACCGCCAAGGAAGCCAGAAAATCTCATCGATTCTAAACTTCAGCAGAATCAATTTAAAATTCTCTTTTTAGAGATTCAGCCAATTGGCGCATATCCAATCAAACATCTGGCTGAGGTAAAATTGGCAAAAACTCCTTCACAATTGAAACTAAAGCCTATAGTCTCCTACCATGGCAACGAAAATCCGAAAATTCTCAGATGCCCTTGAAAAGCACTCTTCCCGCGTTGGATTCCCAGGTCTTCAATTCTTTGAATGGGGAAATCAGAGAGATAGGAGACTTAATTCAAAACTCTGCCGACTAGGGAAGCGAAGGATCAACACTCAAAACGCTTCCACTTTCCCTGTCTTTTCCTGGTAAATAGCTGTTTAAGCTGTATAGAGTTATAATAGCACTTTTAAAATCCCAATGAGTTAAGTTTACATTATGAACTTTGATAAGGATTATCAGAAATGTTTGGATAAGCTCATCTGGGCAACCCATCAGCTCGACGTTAAAGTTGCCCAATCGCAGCTTGCGAATCTTGCCAAAATAATCGTACAAACGATGATGGGTCCCTGGCGCTATTTTCATTCCGTCGAACATATTTTAGAGGTCGGTGGCTCGACGGATGCCATTGAAGTTCTGGCGGCTTTATTTCACGATATTATCTATGTGCAAGTTGATGGGAGTATTCCGTTTAACCTGACACCGTATCTCGCTCCTTTTATTGAAGAGGAAAGAGGTAAGTTTTTTGTCCGCACCGATAATCCAGGTGAACGTGATGCCATGTTTGAGCTAGTCGCCACCCTGTTTAAGGTTGTGCCAGGAGAGGAACTATTTCCCTTTACCGGACAAAATGAGTTTTTAAGTGCGATTGTTGCCGCTAAACTATTAGAGCCTTTGCTGACACCAGCGCTAATTGTGCAGGTTGTGGCTTGTATCGAAGCAACCATTCCCTTCCGCACGCAATCCGATTTTGGGTTAAGTCCTAGCGAAGAATTATATCAGTCGTTAAAATTTATCAATCAGCGATTTAATCTTAACTTAACCAGTGTCGAACTCCTCGAAACCGTGAAGCGTTCAGTACGGTTGGCGAACCGGGATGTTGGTGGATTTGCTCATCCGAGTTCTGCTGTTTTCTTATCCAATACCTGGAAGTTATTACCCGAAACCAATCATACGTTGAAAAAGTCAGAGTCGTATACCGTTAAGGATTATCGCTTTGCCATCCAAAAAATGGCAGTTTTTATGAAATTCCTGAACGCCGAACTCATTTTTCGACGGTTCCGAGGAGAACCTGACGATCGCATTTATATCCATTATGTCGAACAAGCTCGTCGGAATTTAGAAGTGGCGCGGCTCTATTTAGACAGTAAATTGGTAGCGAATGCTATTTTAGAAGCTTTATCCCTGCGTTTAGGGTCAGATGTCCCCTTAACTATTATGATGGGAGACTTTGGCGATGAACTCAGTTCCATGGGTCGTTTGAGCGATTATTTTCCCACGCTGATTAATTCGCATCGCCCTAAAACGCTTCTAGAACGGGAAGTGTGGCAATTATTAGAAGGGGGACGCGCTCAAAGTATTTCCTTCGATTTCAAAACGTCTCCCTTGACTAGCTTTGTTGTTCAATACATTGGATTTGAGGGAATTTGCCAGATGTGGCAATGCAGCCAAGAGTTCTTTCAACAAAAAATAACGTCGGAAGAATTTTTAGCAAGCTGTGATGCTGATCTGATTAATATTATTATAGATGGAGTGGCTAAACTTTTGGAAAAGCGAAAAGTTGCCTTATGTCGTCTCTATAAACCGTTATCGATGAATGGGGTTAAACAATGACAACATGATGAGATCTCCGTATTTTTCCAGACACCCAAACCTTGTAGAGACGTTGCATGCAACGTCTCTACATTTAAAAAGGAGGGTGACAACAACACCTAAAAATTCTGGCGGTTGGCGATCGCACTCTCCATGCGTTCCAATACCTGTGCCACGGGAATCGCCCCTAAGTCTTGGGATTGCTTCCCAGCGATGCGAGTCCGCACACTAAGACTATTCGACTCAACCTCCTTCGCCCCGACAACCGCCATTACGGGAATTTTTGCCTTCTCGCCATTGCGGATCATCTTCGGTAAGCGATCGCCACTGGTATCGACTTCGACGCGAACTCCTAACAGGCGCATCTTCTGCGCCACATCCTTGGCAAAGGGTAACTGTTCATCACTTACGGGTAACAGTCGCGCCTGCAGGGGAGCCAACCAGAAAGGGAAGTCTCCCGCATACTCCTCAATCAAAATCCCAATTAACCGTTCCAATGAGCCAAAGGGCGCACGGTGAATCATCACGGGGCGCTGGCGTGTCCCATCTTCTGCCACATACTCTAAGTTAAATCGCTCTGGCAAGTTATAGTCCACCTGTACTGTCCCCAATTGCCACTCGCGATCGAGGGCATCATGGAACATGAAATCCAGCTTCGGACCATAAAACGCGGCTTCACCAATCCCTTCAAAATGCCCCATTCCCAAGGTTTCGACTGCCCGACGAATGGCGTTTTCTGACTTATTCCACGCCTCATCTGACCCAATATATTTGTCTTGGCTGGGGTCACGGAAACTTAAACGGGCTTTAAAATCTTGCAGCCCTAGAGTGTTAAACACGGATAGGGTTAAATCAACCACTCGCAAGAACTCATCATCCAGTTGTTCCGGGGTGACAAATAGATGGGCATCATCTTGGGTAAAGCCGCGAACTCGCGTTAATCCGCCTAGTTCCCCAGATTGTTCATACCGATAAACCGTGCCAAACTCCGCGAGGCGCATGGGCAAATCTCGGTAGGAACGTAGTTCATGCTTATAAATTTGTACATGAAACGGGCAGTTCATGGCTTTGAGGACAAAGCCCTCGGCTTCTGACTCTCCCATCATTGGGAACAAGTCTTCTTTATATTTCTGCCAGTGTCCCGAAGTCTTAAACAACTCCACGCGACCAATATGCGGGGTAACGACAGGCTGATACCCGCGCTTAATTTGCTCCTGTTTGAGGAAGTCTTCTAAGGTACTCCGCAGGATTGTCCCTTTGGGTGTCCACAAGGGCAAACCGGGTCCTACGGGGTCGGATAAAATAAACAGTCCTAGGTCTTTGCCCAGCTTGCGATGATCACGCTTGAGGGCTTCTTGTTTGCGCCGCTTATATTCAGTTAGTTGTTCCGGCGTCTCCCAGGCGGTGCCGTAAATTCGCTGAAGTTGTGCCTTATTTGCATCGCCGCGCCAGTAAGCACCCGCGACACTTTCTAGGTCAATGGCTTTGGGATGAATGTCTGCTGTGGTTTCTACATGGGGACCAGCGCACAAGTCCCACCAATCTTCTCCGAGGTGGTATAGCGTGATTGGGTCTTCTAAATCCTGGAGGATTTCTAGTTTGTAGGGTTCACCGAGTTCTTTGATCCGGCGTTCGGCTTCCTCACGACTGACTTCTTCCCGAATTAGGGGGAGTTTACGCTTGAGGATTTTCACCATCTCTTTTTTGATGGCTTTTAAGTCTTGCTCGGTAAAGGGTTCGGGTTTGGCGAAGTCGTAATAAAAGCCATTCTCAATCCACGGACCAATCGTCACCTGTGTCCCCGGAAACAGCTTCTGCACCGCCATTGCCATGACGTGAGAGACGGTATGACGGATTTTTTTCAGGCTCTCGGATTCACTGGTCCGAGGCAAATGGATTTTTTCGGGTTTTTGGGGGGCTTCTACGTTGGACATGGGTGACTGTGCCATTGAGTTGAGGTTGAAAGCAGTTATACGGTTTCCCTGGTTCCTTTTCTCCATTCCATGATACTCACCTTCTTCGTTCAATGCAGGTTGCCGAGTTGATTGCGTATTGTAAAGAATTGTAACTAGCGTTAAGATAAATTAACAGATGAATTAGCGCTTAAGATTCATGCCTCAGTCTCAGCCCCACGAGCAAGACCTGCTCAAGTCGATACTACAGCCACTTTTGGATGATTTTCAATATTGGTTTTCGCGATCGCATTCGTTACTCGAATCCGAGGAGATCAGCTTTTTAAGCCGACAGCAGCAGAGGGATTTACTCGAGCGAGTCAAAACAGCCCAACGGGAAGTGAATGCGGCGGTAACATTGTTTCAAGCAACGGATGGTCAAGTGGGGATTGAACCCGCTACATTAGTGCCATGGCATCGGTTAGTCAACGAATGTTGGCAAGTCGGGATGCGCTGGCGCTCATTGAAATCGGGAGAACCCGAGTCGGAGATTTCCGGAAATGTCAATATTGAGCCGAGAGAGTGATCAAATTTCCGCCCAGGTTTGATAAGCTAAACGGATTACAGATAAAAACGTAATTTCAAAGACCACCCTAAGATAATCGATTAACAGATCAACGGTTTAGTCTGGAGGATGATGCCATGTTACACCTACTCTACATAATTGCCTTTACCGTTATTGCATTTCTTGCGATCGGGAATTTGATTCGCAGCTTACTGAGTTTGAGTATAGATGCTCAACGGCATTACGCACCTGCGGGAAAGGCTTCATTTGCAGCGTCTAGTTCTAGCAATACTCGCGTCCCCCATCCAGAACTGTTGGATGATACCGGGAATCCAACAAGTGAACCACTGCTGGTAATGAAATCAATGACGGTTGAAGACGCCCGCACCCAGCTTGATGCTTTATATGATGCTTCGCCTAGCAATAGCATTGATAAGTCGGAAGACATTTAGTGCAGATGCAGATAAGGTAGCAGATAACGTAAAGGCTATTTTAAGTAGGTAGACGAAAAAAAGCATCACAGCAATTTTATAGGCGGGTTGGAGCAACAGTTAGCTGTCCTGATGATTCAGCCTTCAAAACCCGCCAAGCTACTTTATGTTGATTTGGTCTATCTACTTAACGTCATTATTTTGATGATTCGCCAATGATCGATAACCCCAATGACTCCCAGCAGTCCGGAAATGCTGATCAGGACTGATCAGCGTCGTTCGCCACTAAAGATTCCTTTGAAGATGTCCTGAATATCTTCCTGTTTATAATCCTTAAATTCCCCAGCATCAAACCAGATACCATAACAGATTGGGCATTTTTCGTACCAAATATGGGACTGTTTTAGGTCAACCATTTTGGTCATTTTTGCTTTGCATTTCGGGCAATTAATATCTTCAATGGCATTAAATTTACTGCCGATTTTGGGATCACCCGTATCAATTGCTTCCGAACCCTCGATTGTCTTGAGAGTTTGAGCTTCTTGAGAATCAAACCAAATGCCATGACAATCAGCGCATCGGTCTACTTCAACATCAGCATAAACTACAGGTTCCAGGTTTCCTTGACATTTAGGACATTTCATTGAGGTCATTTTTCAACCATTCCATTCGGGATTATTTTAAGATAGTTGTAGTTTAGCAATTTTATGGGCAACCTATAGAGTTTTATTTTTAAAAGTTAACGAAAATAATTTGTAGGGGCGGGTTTAGGGACTCAATTTAAATATCCACCGATAACCTCTCAACAAAACCCGCCCTTCCCACCGATATAGCTGTTCCCTGTTCCCTGTGACACACCGAGCGAAGCCGAGGTGTTCCCTAATCTCCACCGCTAACTTTAATTGTGTCCACCTACTTACTTATGCTTCCATTCACTGTTACCTGATTAAGACTACCCAGCCATTTAGTTCTTGGCACGCGATAGGGTTTAAATATCAAGGGTTCCAAACCGCCAAATTTAACCAAGTGAGCCAGAAAATGTAACGTCCCGGCTAGAATATCAGTCCGTTGCGGTTGTACAATATTACTTAATTTCAATTGATCCGGAGATTGCCAAAACTCCTTCATTGATGCCACAATATCTGGAGCATTCGATAAGCGCACGAATAAAAAGACAACTTGAGCCATTTTTGCTTCAACAGCCGCTGGGTTTTTGAGTTGATTTCCTTGAAATATTCCGCCAAAACGCTGCTGAATAAATCTTTTCACCTGCTGGGAATAGGCTGTCGAATTATAGTCAGCAATTCCTTGAGAAACCGATTGATAGCGACCCGAATTAATCAGATATCCGATAACACAAGCTGCCACATCAGCCGTATAGTCGGAATCTCTAGCAAAGCGAGTTAAGGCTTCAGATAAGCTTTTGACAGCGAGGGTTTCATATTGCGTCCGATAAACAATAATTGCTGAACCAATATCACCCGCCCACGCCGTATGATCCGCTGTCCATTGGGTTAAATCTGACCATTGAACGCCTGGTTGATTAATTTGGTCAGACAGGGAGGCGAGAAAATGACCAAAGTCTGTGGTTTCTCCACTTAACAAGACATCCCCATTGAGTTTTCCTTGAAATTCTCCTTCAATATAGTCTTGATGATAACCTGTGGCGGTACTCCATAAGCGGGTTGTATAGTTTTTCCGGGTATAGCCGCGCAGGATATTGGCAATTTGATAGGCTGATTTATCAGGGTTTTTCCGTTCAACGTTTCGGACAAATTCTAAGGCGGTTTCAAGTTCAGACATCAATTTGTCATTTGTCATTTGTCATTTGTCATTTGTCATTTGTCATTTGTCATTTGTCATTTGTCATTTGTCAATTAGGACATCGCTTACCCGTTGGATGTCATTAAATCTTATATTCAAAACGGCTTGTTGTAATCGTGGGGACAACCAATCATTATACTGCGGATAAACGGGTAAGCGGGGAACAAGATGCCATCCGGCTGGTTCGAGGATATTTCGTAGTCGCTGAATTTGAGGATGGGGATAATCAGGATTTACTTCGTCTTTGGGTCCAATTCCTCCCAAATCCCTCGCCCCTGCGTCTAAACAAGCGAGTAACCATTGATCATCTGAGATTAAATTGGGCGGAATTTGCAGGGTGATATCGGCGGGTAAAATTTGACGGGCTTTGGCTATGACTTGGGGTAACTGTTGCGGATCAAATGCGGGGGCTTGCCAATATTGTTGATCACCGGGACTATGGGGTTGTAAAATCACTTCTTGGATGTGACCATACTGAGTATGAAGCTGCGCGATCGCATCCAAGGTTTCCCACCAGTCAACGGTTGTCTCACCAATACCCAACAATAGCCCGGTTGTAAACGGAATCTGCAATTTCCCCGCCCAAACAAGCTGTTGTAGCCGTACCTGTGGTATCTTACTGGGAGCATGACGGTGAACGGTGTGCTGGAGTTGTGGCGTTATCTGTTCCAGCATTAACCCCATCGACACATTCACCGATTTTAGCGATCGCATCTCCTCAAACTGCAAGGGTCCACCATTAGTATGGGGTAGAAATCCCATTGATAGGGCAAGTTCACATAGATCATAAATCCGCTGGAACCACGCTTGACGCCGTGGTGAATGGGGATGCACTTCACCACTGAGAATAAGAATTTCACAAATTCCCTGGGATTGAAGCTGTTTTAAGAGATGATCAGCCTCAGTTAGAGTCAACCATGAACTTTGACCCGGATCAGTGCGAAAATTACAGTAGCTACAACGGTTAAAGCATTCGTAGGTTGGAACCAGCGTGTAAGCGGGACTATAGGTAATAATTCGAGAAGCGCTAATTTCCATTTTCTCCCAACTCTCAACCTGACACCACTATAAGCTGCACTTGATCGCAGGCACGCACCCTATAGTTTTAGCTAGGGAGTAGCGACTAGCTATTGACTGACATAACATATATATTATATACTACATTTATGTTATATGTTATGGGAAATAATATTTCACGCAGAATTTTACGAATGGTTCTTGGAACAAAACGATGGGATACAGGAATCCATTGCTATGGTGCTTGATATTCTTGAAGAGCAGGGAGCAAGTCTTGGTAGACCCTACGTTGATACCATTAAAGATTCATCGCTTCCAAACATGAAAGAGCTACGTGTTCAACACGCTGGTGAACCGTACAGGATTCTTTTTGCTTTTGACCCGAAAAGGCAAGCAGTTCTTTTGCTTGGTGGCAATAAATCTGGAGATAAACGCTGGTATGAGAAAAACATTCCAATAGCAGAGCGGCGGTTTAGAGAATACTTAGAAGAAACCCAAGGAGGTGAACTAATATGACAACTTATAAAACGTACAAAGAAGTAAGAAATAACTTCTCTACCGAAGCTAAAGCACGTATTAATGATGGAGCCAACAAAATCAGAGAAAAACTAAAAATTCTCCGTACTCTTCGAGAAATCGCAGGCATTTCACAAGAAGAATTAGCCAAGCGACTTGATGTAAAACAGCCCTACATTTCCCAACTGGAAGGACGAGAAAATATTACACTCAATACGCTCGTAGGAGTGGTTGCTGCTTTGGGAGGTTCTGTGGATATTACTATCAATTTTCCGGAGAAAGAACCCCTATGCTTTTCTCATATTGAAACCCTCTTATCTCAGAAAGGATCAGAGTCAGAAATATAAATGTAAGTAGGCTCTGGTGTTGGAAGTCTTGCGGTGGGGAGAGGGAATAGGAAATAGGCAATGGGCAATGGTTTAATTCTAAGACAGTTTCAAGTTCAGACATAAATTCGTTATTCAATTGGAAGCTGGGCGATCGCATCCAAGGTTTCCCACCAATCCTCACTTATCTCATCAATCCCCAACAATAGCCCAGTTGTAAACGGAATCTGCAACTCCCCCGCCCAAACAAGCTGTTGTAGCCGTACTTGTGGGATCTTACTGGGTCTAGCTGTATCGCATTGAGTCTGAAAACGCTGTAATTTATAATTCAGCAAAATCTCAAAATGTTCTGGTAAACTAGCTTACAGATGTTTGCAAAAGCTGGTAGACATTGGCTGGTGACGAAATTACCTAGAGTTTTTGAGCAAATAGGCTTGGACGCAGTCAATAATCAGGCAACTGAGGCGGTATTATGTATGAACCCTTACAAAAGAAAAATTCATCCTGGATTCCTCCAACGGCACAGAAAAAGGGTAAGAGTCCTTCTAAATTCGGGCATTTTTCGAGTCAACCCAAGCCAAACCAAAAATATTCCCAGCCACAGGCGATAGGGGAGTATTCCAGAGAATCGGCAGATAGACTAGCAGCGAATGTAATGCGAAGTCTGGAAGCCAAAGGTCAGCAAGAGGCAGAACAGCCAACGGTGCCACCTGAGTCCGAATCCAGAAGGATTTTCGTTGCTGATATCGTCACACAGAGAATTCCCCCCCTGACGCCACACACATTGAATCCGCAGGCAAGAATAGCATCTGGAGTCTCGCCAGAAAACTCGATTCAACCGCAATGTGCTGATTGTACTTCCCAACAGCAAGAGCAATCAACCGCAGATGGGAAAGAGGTTGACCGGATATTCTTAGAGGCAGGAGCTATTCACCAACGGCAGCCATTGCACCAACAAAAACAAAAGCAACCAGCTCAGATCAAAGCCAGACAGCCACATGAGAAAGGGACTAGCTGGAGCCAATCTAACCAGAATGAAACCCTTCATGTCCTAAATCCCGCGCTCCGCCCTCCAGGAGGAGATCCCTGCTTTGACCTGTTGGAAGCCATGGTAGAAATAGCTCAAGAAATGGACTTTCGCTTTCAGGATATGCGACGAGACCGACATGGGCTTTACGAAGCTAAAGAGCAGGGTCCCCAGGCTGTCGAGGAGCTGAGACGCCGAGGGTATGGCTCATGGGAGGGACACAAACAGCGATACACCGATACTCTACAACCGCAATTGAATGATCTCTATGATCAATGGAGAAAGGATAACCGTTGTAATAATGATGACATAGACTATTACGAGGCTCATGGCGACTGGGATCTAATTACGGAGTATCTCAGGAAAAAAGCACCCCAAAAACCAGACAGACACAGATTTAGTATCCCGGAATGGGCTCGACAGGCGGGAGTCTTTTTACGGGATGGTATCCTCTGGATTCCCAAAGTCATCGGATTAGTTCTCATTGGTATCTTGGTAGCCCTTGCCCGGTCTTTTGGCATACCAACCCAAGTCTACTAGAGCCAAACCTCTTTTCCCACAGGAAGAGAGATTTATCACCGTTTTCGTCAACTTGTCTGTTCCTAGTCTAAAAAAGCGCTATGGAAATTACCTATCCTTGGGGAGATACAGATAGCAGCGATTGGTTAAAGGTACTCTCTCTACCGATTCTGGAATGGGCGCAACCCTTTATTCCTCTATTAGACTTACCACCAACATTTCTAGAAGCCCAAAAACAATGGCAGTTTCTTCACACCCAAGGGGTGAAAGAATACGAAACTCGTTTGTGGGCAGGAGACTGGCCCGTGGGAGTTGAAGGGGGTCCTGGAGAGTTAGTG